>NZ_JACSJU010000001.1:1200000-1500000 GCF_018617235.1 Exiguobacterium sp. s132
CCATTCCTTCTTGCATCCGAGCCCCACCTGATGCTGTGAACAAGACGACTGGAAGCCCGAGTGATGTGGCGTTTCGGACAGCCGAAGCAATCGCTTCTCCAACGTATGCACCCATCGACCCCATACGGAATCTCGCATCCATCACACAGACAACGAGTGGTAGTCCGTCGATTGTCGCCTTTCCACATACGACGGCCTCTTCAATCCCGGTCCGCTCACGATCTTTCGTCAACTTTTCCTCATAGTCAGGGAAGTCGAGTGGATTCGCCTTGACAGACGGTCCCGCAAAGCGTTCGAAAGACCCTTCGTCGACAAGCATATCAATCCGTTCTTGCGCCTGAAGCGGAAAATGATAGCCGCAATCACATACTTTGTGGTTCTCATTCAACTGTTTTGTATAATGCATATATTTACAAGATGGACATTTCGTCATCAATCCCTGTGGTGCGTCAATCTTTGGTTCTCGTTGACGCAATGGCATATATCGTTTCGGTTTCTTGAAAAAAGCAGTCATCGCTTCCCCCTCGTTCATTCCGGCATCCCCATTCCACGCCACGTCTCGACAAATCGTTTCCGTTCCTCGAGCGTATATAAATCCCCAACGTCTAATCCGTCAAAAAAGCGATTGACCTCACTCCAAATTCGAATGAACAGTTCATTCTTCAACTGAAAGATGAGTTGCTGGCGAAACGTTCGATCATCTTCGATCACCGTTTCTAATAGAGCCAGTCGTTCCTTAGTCGGTTCAATTTCTGAAAACGCCATGCGCTCCAATAGTCGAAGCATCTCAATAATATCGGTCGCTTTCGTCTGTTTGGTCACAATGAACTCCGACAATATCTCAATGTACCGATGTCGGTCTTGCTCACACAAAAAGGTACCACCACCATGTCTCGTCTCCACGATGCCTAAAAAGCTCAACGCTCGTAACGCTTCGCGAACCGAAGCGCGGCTAATGGACAGCGTTTCGGCGAGCTCTCGTTCGGATGGAAGCCGATCACCTGGAACTAAAGACGATTGGACAATTAATTTTCTAATCTTTGAAATGTTTCCGTGAAATGAGGATGCGTGTTTTTCATGCATCTGACCGTTCAACTCCCTTTTTTGGATCACCTATCAAACTTAAGTGGTCAGACCAATTAGTGCGATTATATCACTTTTTAGGACTTGGTACTAGTTTCTGGACCAACCATTTTTGTATCGATTCGTTTCAGTACGACATTTTCTTCCCCGAACCGTCTTTTCGCTTCCGCCACATACTCTTCATTCGGATTGATTGAAAAAGCTGAAGCCAGTTGTTTCACTTCCTTCGAATCCGTGAATCGGCATACAACCGGGACATCCCCTTGTGCTCGTTGAATCCAATCTTCCAATTCAGGGAAGCGGTCGAGTGTGAGCCGGATGAATAAGGCTTGCCCATGTAACGGTCGAACCCGTTCGACAATCAATTGCTTGCGACCATCCCGTTCATTCGAATGGACCTCGAGTAACAAGATGTTACCGGCATAGAGGGACCGTCCAAACTGCGCGAATGTTCGAGGAAACACGACGACCTCGTCTTGCGTCATGCCATCGTCCACCATGAGAACACCCATCCGTTCTTGTTTTTTTGTCATGAACGTACGTACGTCATCTACATATACGACGAGATAACCGTTTGTTCCATTCATGACTTCTTCAATTGTAGACGGTTCGATCCCGATATCCGGAAGTGCCGTCAATGGAGAGTGGACCACCCATGTCCCGAGCGACTCCCTCTCTTCTTCAGACCAATTCGGTTCTTTCACTTTTTTCTGTTTTAGTCCGAGTGAAGACAGCTCATCCGGTAAAAAATGTGTTCCCGCTTCTTCTCGCAAACGTTCGACTGCTTCAAAGGCATGTGTCCGGTCACCGTGATACATCCGGTCGAGCGCGCCCGCACCAAGTAATCGACGTAATTTCAGTTGGTCTTTATTTTTCCACTCCATGGCTTCTTGAAGCGTTCTGACATCTTTCAACTGCCCGTTCAGTTCAATCAGTCGGTCCACATCCCGTTTGGTCAACCCCTGGACCGCCTTCAACCCGAGCCGGACGCCCGGTCCCTCAAGTGTCGCGTCAGCGTGACCATGTAAGACGTCCGGTGGGTACACCGGAATTTGATCTTTCCGTAACAGTCTGACAAGTTCCGTTGTTTTTTCTGATGTCACCACATGAAAGACACGAGGGAAATGTGCTTTGACGTAAGCCAATCGGTAACTGATCAAACTGTAGGCGACAGCGTGAGAGCGGTTAAATCCGTACCCGGCAAACTTTTCAATCCATGAAAAGATTTGCGCCAAGACGTCCTGGTCTCCCGCTTTTGCTTGTTGCAAAAATCGTTCTCGTTCCCGAGCAATCGTTCCGGTATCCTTTTTGGCAATAGCACGTCTGACCAAATCCGCTTCCGCATAGGAATAGCCTCCGATTTTACGGAGAAGTTTCATCACCTGTTCTTGATAGACGAGTACACCGTATGTCGGTCTCATGACGTCTTCTACGTCTGGGTGGACTGGTTGGTAAGGCATACCGTGTTTTCGCTTCGCATACGTTTCGATGAATTGCATCGGTCCCGGGCGATAGAGTGACATCGTGACAACGATATCTTCAAACTCAGTCGGTTTCACTTGTCGAAGCGCTTGCTTCATCCCGGTCGATTCAAATTGGAAGATTCCGTCCGTCTCACCTCTCGCAAGCAATCGATACGTCCGAGCATCGTTTAACGGAATTGTTTTCAGAGAGAACAGCGCATCACTTTCTCGAATCAAATCCTCCATCTTTCGCAAGCGACTCAAGTTTCGTAATCCGAGCAAGTCAATTTTCAGAAGCCCGACCTCTTCCAAATCCTTCATATTATATTGGGTCACGTGTTCTTCAAGTTCGGGTTGGAGCGGAGTCACTTCTTCAATCGGTTGACGACTGAGCACCACTCCCGCCGCGTGAACAGAGGATTGACGCGGCAAACCTTCTAGCTGTTTCGCAATCCGTAATAACTGCTGACGCTTTTGGCTACCGGCAAACCACTTCATCTGCTTCTGGCTCGACATCAGTTCATCAAGTCCTCCGGCTTTCACTTGCTTGCTCGCAGCCTGCCCTTCCTCAAGAGTCATCCCGAGCGCTCTCGCAACGTCTCGAATTGCCGCTTTCGCACCGAACGTGGCAAGTGTCCCGATCTGTGCGGCATGCGTATGACCGTATCTTGATAGTACGTAAGAAACCACTTCCTCACGACGTTCATCTTCAAAATCGAGGTCTATGTCTGGCATCGACACACGCTCTGGATTTAAGAATCGTTCAAACAACAACCCGTAATGAACCGGATCGACTTCCGTGATATGGAGGGCAAAACTGACGAGTGAACCTGCTGCCGATCCACGCCCCGGACCTACTTCAATCCCAGATTCTCGAGCAAACCGAACGATGTCTTCCACGATCAAGAAATAGGAAGAAAATCCGGTATTGGCGATGACTTCAAGCTCAAACTTTGCCCGCTCGATGTAAGGTTCTTTCACGAGTTCCATCGCCTTCAACCGCTCACCGACAAGTCGTTTCAGCTTTTGATCGGCATCCGGAATTTCTGGAATCGCCCCTTCCGCACGTGGTAGATGATCCAGTCGAATCAATGCCTCGAATCGATCCAGTTCCGATAATTCTTCTGTTGTGAACCAGTCATTCATTTCACTCGGTAGTCGAACGTGCAATCCTTTTTGTCGCACGTCTTCATTCGACATCACGTCCCCTTCGCGAATGGCAGAAATGGCTCGGAATCCTTCCACATCTTCCGGTCTCATGTATCTCGTTTCAGGGGCCGGAATCAATTGGACAGCAAGCTCTTCGCGCATGAGACGAAGTTGTTTCAACACTTGTACCTGTTCCGTAGTCTGAGGTGCCGGGAGTCCGAGCCACAGCTTCTCTTCATCGACAAACGACAAGAGTTGATGATAAAGGCGACGCCGGTGAACCGGATCACTCGCTTTCCAATTTTCAGGTAGTACGATCAGCGGCATCGTTGTCCGTCCTTCAATTCCTCCCGCCTGGATGATACGATATTGTTCCTTAAGCTCCGTTTCGTTAGATGAATACACAATCACGGATACGTCTAACCCATCCAATCGGAGGACCGTTCTCAGTCCGATGAGCGGTTTCACCTCATATCGTTGGCAATATGACAAAAATGTCGGAACCCCATAGAACGCATCGTCTGCGATCGCCACGGAACGACTTCCCCGTTCGGTCATCTGCAGGACATATTGCTCTAACCGGATTGTACTTTGTAGTAAACTATAAGCAGTTCTGACATTCAGATGAATCATCGTTGGCCTCCTTTCTATATTAATGGAATTGTCAAACTCAATTCATCACTTCTCTGATACAATAATTATAGACAAAACTCACGACAAAAGGGGGTAAAAGCGTATGATTATCAATCGGGGACAGATTGCACGCGATAAGTTAGAAAAATTACAGCATGGTCAAACAGTGTTTGCCGACAGCCCAGAAATCATCGACCGGCTCCGTAAGTACATTACTGAGTATCAGCTCGACGTCGTCGAGGACGTGACCGAACGAGGTACATGGTTCATCCCAAAGGAAAATGGAGACAAATGAAGAGAGCTGACCTCGGTCAGCTCTCTTCATTTTCTTCAAACGTGAATTCCCCAGCCACTTCATTCAAAGCCGCAATCACGTCATCCATCTCATCCCATGTGTCAATCGTGGCACCAGCCGCCATCGGATGACCTCCCCCACGGTATCGCTTGGCCACTTCATTGATGACAGGACCTTTCGACCGGATGCGCACACGAATCTCTTCTTTGTTTTCCACGAACATGACCCAACATTTCAATCCTTCGAGGCCAGAGAAGCTATTGACGAGTTGCGATGCCGCTTCCGGGGACGCATGGAACGTCCGGAGCACGTCCTTGTCAATCTTCACATAGCCGACGCCTTCTTCTGTGACATTGACGTGCTGTAACACGTACCCTTGTAACTGAAGAGTCGCTAAGTTGGTCTTATACATGTGTCGGTACAATTTATTCGTATCGATGTCTTTCGCGATCAGCGCCGAAGCAATCTCAAACGTTCGGGCCGTAGCATTTCGAAACTGGAATCGTCCTGTGTCGCCTACGATGCCGGCATAGAGTAAAAATGCCGCCTCTTGGTCGATTGGATATCTCCAAATGTCCGCGAGTTCCACAATCATCTCAGACGTCGAACTGACCGAGGTATCGACAATCTGTGTCATCGCATATGGATCTTCATCGGGATGATGATCGATTTTAATGATTGTCTTCCCTTTTAGCGCAAATGGTCCATCGATTCGCTCTTGATTCGCCGTATCTAATATAAGGACGAGCGCGTCTTGATACATTTCTTCTTCGACATGTTCCATCTTTCCTAAAAACTCGAGGTCTGGAACCATGCCACCGACCACATAGATTTGCTTCTCCGGATGAACCGATTTTAGAATGCGCTGTAAACCAAGCTGGCTCCCCAACGCATCAGGGTCTGGTCGTACGTGGCGGTGAATGAAAATGGTGTCAGCCGCCTCAATTTCTGATTTGATTGTATCCGCTTCCTGCCATTGCGTCATGATGATTCCTCACTTTCCTACACACTATTATGGTATGATGATAACAGATTACGAGATAGAAAGGGGTTCCTTCACTTGCAACTTGTCATGATTGGACTCATTTTGTTCGCGCTCGGTGCGTACCTTGTCTTCAAGCGCCGCGCTTTTTTGACAAAGACGCCAAACCGAAAAGCGTTGTTCAACACGCAAGCGTTGATCTGGTTAAGTTTATTCCTCGCATTGTTCGCTGCGAACCAAATGGTCGGGGGATTCGGTCTGAATTCATCTGTCGGTTGGATTGTCAGCATCGTCATGTTAGTCGTCGGTTTAGGGAATGCTGTTGTCGGATTTATCCGTTACCGCAAAATTTACCCTCTCGCCGCAGAAGAACCGACGAATACGCCATCATGAAAAAGAGCACCCGCTACGCGCTGTAGCAGGTGCTCTTTTTATTACCGATCGATGAGTTGTGCCGTGACGAGCGCTTTGGCGACAAGTTGTGTCCCTTGCGTCATCTCCACATCCACTTTCCCGAACTTCCGACCGAGGTCGAAGACATGGGCCGACACTCGAATCTGACTTTCAATTTGAATCGGCTTCATGAAATAGACGGTGATATTCTCAACCACGAGATCGCCTTTCTTCATATGACGTAGACTTCGCGTCGCCCCTTCGACCAACAAGGTCGTCAACACGCCAGATGAGGCGGTCCCCATATGACTCGTCATCTGTGGGGCCACTTCAACCGTGAAGGCCGTCCCGTTCGATGCAGGATCTTCTTTCAGCTGGTTCGTGATCATGTTATCGAACGTCTCACCGACTTGCGGTTGTCGATTCGCCAGTTGCAACGCCTTCAGCACATCTTGGCGGCTAATAATCCCAAGCAGACGTCCGTAGTTATCAACGACAGGTAACATCTCGATCCCTTCCCACACCATCTGGTGCGCGGCATTGGTGACACTCGTTTGTACGCCTACTGTAATCGGACTTTTCGTCATGACCTTCTCAATATCATAGTCGTGTGATTTATCAATGACATCCTTTGCCGTGATCACGCCGACCACTTTCATCTGTTCATCGATGACGGGATACCGATTATGTTTCGTCCGTTCATTCAGCTCGTGCCAACGTTTCACTGTGTCATCTGACTTCAGATAGAACGTATCGTGGAGCGGGATGACGATATCTGAGACGAGTAAAATCTCTTTTTTGATTAGACGGTCATAGATGGCTCGGTTGATCATCGTCGCGACGGTAAAACTGTCATAGGATGTAGAAATGACAGGCATATCATACTTATCTGCCATTCGTTTCACTTCATCCGTTGTGTCGAATCCCCCTGTGATCAACACAGCCCCACCTGATTGTAAGACGAGTTCATGCGCTTTCTCGCGGTTCCCGATGATGACGAGTGAGTCGACATCGATATATCGCATCATCGCCTCGAGCTTCATGGCACCGATTACAAATTTCGATAGCGTCTTGTGGAGACCGTTACGTCCGCCCAACACCTGACCATCGACGATATTGACGACTTCGGCGAATGTCAGCTTTTCAATATTTTCTTTATGTTTTCGCTTGATCCGAATCGTCCCCACCCGTTCAATGGTTGATACGAAACCTAGGTTCTCAGCTTCTTTGATGGCCCGATAAGCCGTACCTTCTGATACAGCCAACTCTTTGGCGATTTGGCGGACCGAAATTTTTGACCCTACATCGAGTGACTCGATATGTGCTATGATCTGTTCATGTTTTGTGGTCATACGCGGAGTCCCTTCTCTCAATACATTTTCTACTCTATTCAGTATACTGTATCAGTCGAACTAGTTCAAACTGTACCAATCAAATTGCAACATTTCCTTTCTGTTTTCGAAACAGCTATAATAGACAAGTAGTCAACGTAAGAGGTAGAAGGGAAGGGATTCAACTTGAATCAACGCACCAATCAAATTGCACAATCTCTAGCGACAAAAGGGTTAGATGCAGCATTCATCACGTCGAAAGCATCCGTGTTTTATTTCTCGGGAGTATACGCGGAAGCGCACGAGCGATTGATCGCCATTTTAGTTTTGAAGAACGGCACAACTGCCATCATCTGCCCAGCACTTGAAAAAGGGATTGTCGAAGCGAGTGACTGGTCAGGTGAAATCGTGACGTATATGGACCATGAAAACCCATGGGACAAAATCGTCAAGTTATTCCTCGATAACCAAATCGTTCCTGAACGAATCGGAATCGAAGGGGAGCATTTGACATTCAACCGAGTCGAGCAGCTTCGCGCCGGTTTTGCCGGTCTGTCAATTATCGATTTGACAGACGAGCTCCAAACGTTACGTATGATCAAATCACCGGATGAAGTCCGGATCATGAAGCGGGCCGCCGAGTTGGCAGATATGGCCATCGAAGCCGGGATCCGCTCCCTCCGTGAAGGCGTGACAGAACTCGAGGTCATCGCGGATATTGAATACGCCATGAAACAGCAAGGCGTCCGTGAAATGTCGTTCGACACGCTCGTCTTGTTCGGTGAGAATAGTGCCGACCCTCACGGTGTCCCAGGCAACAACCGCTTGAAAAAAGGAGATTTTGCCTTGTTCGACCTCGGTGTCGTCTGGCAGGGATACTGTTCAGACATCACACGGACGGTTGTCTTCGGTGAGGCGAGTCGCAAACAACGTGAGATTTACGAAACGGTTCTTCAGGCTGAGGAAGCTGCAATCGAGATGGCGAACGTCGGTACGACACTCGGCGCAATCGATATCGCGGCACGACAAGTCATCACGTCTGCAGGATATGGTGAATACTTCACTCATCGAATCGGTCACGGAATTGGAATCGAAGTACACGAACACCCCTCGATGGCAGCGAACAATGACATGACCGCCCAAGTCGGGATGACGTTCACAGTCGAACCGGGTATCTATCTACCGGGAGTCGGCGGAGTCCGTATTGAAGACGATCTCGTCATGACAGAAAGTGGTCCCATCACATTGACGAGTTATCCGAAAACTCTTCAAGAGATTGAATGACAAAAAGTGCGATCCATTCTCAAGGATCGCACTTTTTACATATCTTAATAAAACAAGCGCAGCATGACATCCCGTTGCGGTACGTCATAACGTTCCATCTTCTCTAAAAAGGCACATTTGTCATATGGGACCGTCTTCAGTTCAAGAGCAATCCCGGTTTCTCCTTCAGATAATATGGCAAAGCGAGCCAGGTCATCTTTCGCCACTCCGAGCGCACCAGGATTGACGTAGCGCTTGGTGTCATCTTCAAACAGATGGACAGGATGGTGATGTCCGAATAACACGATTTCTCCTGTATATGCTCCATACAGTCGCTGCATATTTTCCAGTGTCGGTTCGAGAATCTCGTGAAACGGTTCTTCGACAATCGTGGCGTGGCGTCGTTCGGTCGGGATATGATAATGAATGCCGAACACCGTTTCGCCAACCATTTTGACGGACATTGTTCGTGGAAGGGATTCGATGACATCTGCATATCGAGTCTCTAGATGACGTGCAACCCACTCATGGTGTGGGCGCGTATGAGCATAACTTTCTGGATGACCGTGTCCAGCCAAAAGGGAAAGAACCGCTTCATCATGATTCCCAGAAATCATATGCGTTCCCCGGTCTAACAAACGCTCCATGACCGCATTAGAGTCCGGTCCCATTGCAATCATGTCACCGAGCGACCAGATGACGTCGACCCGCTCCGCATCCATGACTTGAAGTGCAGCCTCCAACGCCTCGAGATTTCCATGAACGTCCGTGACCACTCCAATCTTCATCGCGTTCCCCTCACTTTCGGTATTGATGGACGACGTTGACGCCGCCTGTCACATCGATGATGGCACCTGTGATCATGTCCGAGTCTTCTTGTAATAAGAACGAAATCAAACGCGCGATATCTTCTCCTGTCCCGTGTCGACCGACCGGAGTTCCTTCATCCACTTCCGCTTCATCAATGCGCATCTCCTTTTGAGAGCCGACGATATTGCCCGGATTGACCATGTTCGCCGTAATCCCGAACGGGGCCTCTTCTAGCGCGACCGATTTTGTCAAACTGACGAGTCCCGTCTTTGCAGCGGCAAACGCAGAACGATGGATCCAGCCAGGGGCCGTCCCACTTTCCGGAAACCCATACGAGATGATGCGTCCAAATCGATTTGAGCGCATGGAAGGAATCGCACGACGCATCAACCAAAATGAGGCGGACAGGTTGCCCGTGAGTACTTCGTCCCACTCTTCGTCTGTCAATTCGACGAGCGGTTTCCGCTCAAAGATATATGGACCTGCATTTAAAATCAAGGCGTTCGGTTCACCAAAACGTTCGACCGCTTTCTCATAGGCTGAGAGCAGTTGTTCGCGGTCCGTCAATCCGGCCTCGATCATATGTATCCGTTCATGTTCCCAGTCAATCGGATTCCGTTGCAAAATGCTGACGTGCCACCCATCTTGTAACAGACGCTCCGTCACTACGCGTCCGATCCCTTTGGCACCAGATGTAATCATTACATGTTTCATCGCCCTACCTCCTCCGCCTTATTTTACCCGTTCTTTCACACGAATTCCAAACTTGGACATGTCGTGAACATCGTCATGAAAAAATTCACGCATTTTCATGGCGAAAAAGCGTGAAAACTGAAAGAAGTGGTATACTATATATGTAAGCCGA
Source organism: Exiguobacterium sp. s132 (assembly GCF_018617235.1). Taxonomy (GTDB): domain Bacteria; phylum Bacillota; class Bacilli; order Exiguobacteriales; family Exiguobacteriaceae; genus Exiguobacterium; species Exiguobacterium profundum. Next base: position 1,210,268 of record NZ_JACSJU010000001.1, read on the forward strand.
ACGTATATTTCGAGCGAAAGGTTGGGATTTACATGGCAATTGTATACAAACACATTTTATCTGCCGTTGACGGCTCTAAAGAGGCAGAACGTGCATTTGAAACAGCAATCGATGTCGCGATTCGTAACGAAGGAAAACTGTACGTTGGTCATGTGATTGATACGCGTACGTTTGCGACTGTAGAAGCTTACGACCGCACAATCACAGAGCGTGCCGAGACATATGCGAAAGAGTTACTTGAAGACTATGTCAATCGCGCGAAAGAGCGTGGCGTAAAAGAAGTCGAAACGGTGATTGAATACGGTTCCCCGAAAGTGACGATTGCGAAAAAGATTGCACCTAACCATGATATTGATCTTATTATTTGTGGTGCGACAGGTTTAAACGCCGTTGAACGGTTCTTTATCGGAAGCGTTTCTGAAAGCATCGTCCGTTATGCGAAATGTGACGTCCTTATCGTTCGTCAATAATCACCCATCCATCAAAAAGGGTCTTGCGCAATCGCAAGACCCTTTTCCTATGCATTATAACACCTTGACTGTAACCGTTTTACGACCAAATTGAATCGCTGCATTTTGCGAATACATTAAGATGTCAATTTTATTTCCTTTGATGGCGCCACCAGTGTCAGCTGCCGTGTAGGTACCCATCGACTTGCCCCCTACGAATACTTGCACTTTCGTTCCGAGTGGAATGACGCGCGGGTCTACCGCGACTACATTTCGCTTTTGGGTACGAACGTTCCATCCAAGTGCTGTCTTACCTGAACATCCCTTGCAGTACGGTGTATATGCGGACGCTTTCATCGTATACGTCTTCACGCTTGCTGGTTTGAGCGGTTTAGGAGCACTTACAGTACGTAAGTTCTTTGTAGGAACCCATCCGGCCTTCCCTTTATAGTTCACGCGAATCCAAGCACCTCGAGAACCTGTACGTTGAAGACGATCACTCGCCGTCATCTTCCCAATCACTCGTGCATTTGATTTCCCATCTGCATAGACCATCTTCGAACCTGACTTTGTTGCAACATATACTTTTTTCGTAGCTGCTTCTACTGGTGAAGTGGGTAGAGCAAATGCAAATACGGCGATGGCGAGAAGTAAGAGCGTCATGATTTTTTTCAACATACGTTTATTCGTCCTCTCTTCGTCAATTTGGTTTCATTTCATATAATCATCTATCGAACGAGTGACTTGTCACTCCAATTGAATATTTCGTCCAGATAACTATATGACGAAACATCAGTCAGTGCCGTTACACTTCCTGTTCATTTGAGTGACACGAACATTACAAATCGATGTCAAAATTAAAGGTTTATCGTGTTAGATTGACATTTAAATCGAATACGAGATATTTTTATAAATTAAAATCCAATATATGGTTTATTCATGACATAAACATTGCAAAACGATGTAAATGAAGCGCCTAATGTTACAAAGGAGAAAACATTTGTCCTACTTACGATTCTTGATATTAGTAAAAAAGACTCATAAAAAAACCCACGTTACACGAAGTAACGTGGGTTCGTTTCGTATTATGCGTGTGCTTCGACAAGGTTTGCAATGCGTACCGTGTCGCGCGCGATGACCAATTCTTCGTTCGTCGGGATGATGATGACTTTAACTGGTGAGTGCGGATAGTTGATGAACAACTCTTTTCCGCGAGCACCGTTGTTAAGTGAAGGATCCCAGTAGACACCCATGAATTCAAGACCGCGAAGGATGCGTTCACGGATGACGTCCGAGTTCTCACCGACACCTGCTGTGAAGATGATGGCGTCGACACCATTCATTTCAGCCGCATATTGACCGATGTAACCGTGAATACGGTTCGAGAAGATTTTCAATGAAACTTCTGCACGATGGTTGCCTTCTGCAGCCGCTTGCTCGATGTCACGCAAGTCACTTGAGATACCAGAAAGACCGTACACGCCAGACTCTTTGTTCATGACGTTCAATACATCTTCAGCAGACTTCCCTGTTTTTTGCATCAAGAACGGGATGAGGGCAGGGTCCAAAGAACCTGAGCGCGTTCCCATCGTGATTCCTTCGAGTGGTGTGAAGCCCATCGTTGTATCGATTGAGCGACCACCTGCTACTGCAGCGATCGATGCACCGCTACCGAGGTGACATGAAATCAAACGCAAGTCTTCTAGCGGACGACCGAGAAGTTCTGCCGCACGCTGTGTGACATACTTGTGGCTCGTTCCGTGGAAGCCGTATTTACGTACACCATGTTCTGTATAGTATTCATAAGGAAGACTGTACAAGAAATTCTCTTCAGGCATTGACTGGTGGAACGCTGTATCGAATACCGCTACTTGTGGGACATTCGGCAAAATTGCCTGGAATGCACGAATACCTGTCAAGTTTGGTGGGATGTGAAGTGGTCCGAGCTCTGTGAACGATTCGATGTTCTTCATGACTTCATCGTCAATGACGACCGAATCCGCATACAACTCTTTTCCGTGTAACACACGGTGACCTACACCAGAAATCTCATCGAATGATTGGATGATATCCAATTCGATCAACTTCTCCAACGTCAATTCAACCGCTTCTTTGTGCGTGTGAAGTGGTGTGACCACGTTGAACTTCTGTCCTTCACCGTACTTGATTGTAAAAATCGCATCTTCTTTCCCTACACGCTCTACAAGTCCGACTGCGAGCAACTCTTCCGTTGGCATCTCGAGTAACTGGAACTTGAGCGATGAACTACCCGCATTGACTGCCATAATTTTCGTCATGTCATACACCTCTTACCTTTCGTTTTAAACGCATATCTTTATCTGTTCAATTTAAAACTGATAACTGTATCATAATGAAGATACTTGATTTTGCATACCTTTTTCAAGTATTTTGTCCATTATTTTTGAGTTGTTTTGAACCAATCATCAATCTGTTTCACAACATTGGCTACCGCTCTGACATCAGTGAATGACGGAAGTTCCACAAATAGCGCTTGTTTTGGCCGTGTGACGCCTTCTCCTACTTTTTGAAGGAGCAATAAGCTTTTCGCGTAACGTTCGTCTTTAAACATCGTCGTCGGAAGTTGAATGACCCCTTTCACAACAGTCTCACGGTCCATCCATTGTTTTAATTTCCCTTCGTCATCCTGTTCAAACAAATTGTTCGGGATGACAAATAATCCATGCCCACCTGGTTTCGTATGGCGAATCGCCTGTTCCATCAAGAGGAAATGCGAATAGGCATGTCCTTGTTCTCGTTTCATGTCGTATCCGGCTGCCACTTCATCATTTGGATAATATCCGATTGGCAAGTCAGCAACGGAAAGGTCGCTCGGTTCAACAAACAGAGGAGCAAGGGCGTCTTGATGGAAGTAGGATACTGGTTCTCCTAACAAGTTACTAATGGAATAGGAAAGACGAAGCAACAGTTCATCCACTTCGACCGCTTGCGCTGTCGCATCTTTTAACTGAGAGAGAACGGCGTGCGTCAACGTACCTGTCCCACTACCTAAATCTAGAATCGTCGCGTTTTCCTTAAGTAGCTTCGAAGCTAGATAACCCATAAATAGGCTGACCGCATCCGGTGTCGGTTGATTGTTCGGGGGGAGTTGTGTCGTTTCTTCCAAGACGAGTAAACTCACTGCTTTACGGACATCGTCCATCTTCTCTTTTTCAATGTCAACATGGTCAAATACTTGGACGAGTGCCTCGATCGGTAATACATCCAGGTCGTTGACCAGTTTCTTCGCTTCCTTCTTCCAATCACGATAGAGTTGTTCAAAACGTTCCATTTTCGTTCATCCTTTCCATACAAAACCGGCCCCCATGAGAGGACCGGTCGGTTCACGTACTAGTGTAAGCTATTTTAATCAATTTCGCCAAACGAATCAATTCGCTTGTTCGAACGCCTCAAGTGCCGCCGCGAAATCAACTTCATCTGTCATTTCATCCATATATTGTACATATTGGACGACGCCATTCGAATCGACGACGAATACAGAACGCGCAAGGAGACGCATTTCTTCAATTAAAACACCATATGCTTTTGCGAACGAAAGATCGCGGTGGTCCGAGAGGGTGACTACGTTATCTAAACCAGATGCAGAACACCAACGGCGCTGTGCGAACGGCAAATCGTTCGATACAGTCAAGACTGTACCACCGAGTGATGAGGCCTTTTCGTTGAACTCACGCGTTTGTGCATCACATACGCCTGTATCGATTGAAGGAATGACACTGATTAGTTTTTTCCCCGGATAGGTTGCTAACGTCACTTCTTCTAAAGCAGTCGTCAAGACGCGGAAATCAGGAGCTTGATCTCCTACCTTCACTGGATTTCCTTGTAATGTTACGTTGTTCCCTTTAAATGTTGGCATGTACTCATCCCCTTTGTTGTAGTTACTCGTTCATCATATCGATGAACTTGAGCCTTTGACAAACTTCCTGCTTTTGGCTCTGTTTCAGTTTTCCCTATATCGGTAGGAAGAAACACGTTATAATAAAGAGGACACCATTGACAAAGGGGATGACTCAGATGAGAAACAACGTCTATTTGTACCATCGTAACGTCAACGAATTCACAAAAGAAGTGAAGAAACTGAGAGAAATCGGGGAAAAACACGGGTTCAACATCGTAAATCAACCGGAGGACGCGAACATCATCGCTGCAGTCGGCGGGGACGGGGCATTTTTACAGGCGGTTCGCTACACAGGCTTTCGTCAAGACGCCATCTACGTTGGCTTCGGTCGTGGATTGAACGAGTTTTATTGTGATTTCGACATACATAAACTCGATGAAGTCGACCGCCTCTTCTCGGACAACTCGATGCGAATCGAAGAAGGTCTCGAAGTCCGGAAGTATCCACTTCTTTCAGCATCGATCAACGAATCGACACCGCTCCTCTGTTTAAATGAGGCTTCGATTAAATCAAGTATTATCAAATCACTTGCCATCGAGGTCTATATCGACGATCTACATTTCGAAACATTCCGTGGGGACGGAATGGTTGTATCGACGCCGACGGGATCGACTGCCTATAACAAATCTCTCAGCGGTGCGGTCGTCGACCCACTCATCCCATGTATGCAAGTGAGTGAGATCGCTTCGGTCAACAACAATCGCTATCGCACACTCGGCTCATCCTTTATCGTTCATGATTCGCGTAAGTTGTCACTCCGCATCGTCGAAGACGGCAACGACTACCCGATTATTGGGATGGATAACGAGGCGCTCAGCTTGAAGTACACAGACCGAATCGATATCGAACTCTCGGACCAGGTCATCAAGACTGTCAAGCTTCGGACCAACTCGTTCTGGCATAAAGTGCAACGTTCATTCTTCTGATGTAAAAAAAGAGTTGCTTCATCCCTTTCGGATGAAGCAACTCTTTTTTACAGCGTGGCTTTTTCTGCTTCGTACACTGGTTGCCCTTCGACGACAGTCATGACAAGACGGTTGTGCAGGATGTCTTCCCCACTCAATTTAAAGAAATCTTCATCCCATACTGTGAAGTTGGCATTGTAGCTTTGAACCAATAGCCCGTTTCTTCCGTGCGTCCCTGTAGCAACATGAGGCGAATATGTGAAGCTGCGAAGAGCTTCATACATCGAAAGACGTTCATTCGGATTTAGCGTGCTCGACCCGTGAAACGATTGTCGCATCACCGCTCCAAACAATCCCTTTCGAACGTCAACAGATGAAATCGGCGCGTCACTTCCTCCTAACACCAATGCTCCCGTATCGAGTAAAGACTTAAATCGATAGACATCATGCACACGCTCATTGCCCAACCGCTCAAACAGCATGTCCATGTCATCCGATAAAAATACCGGCTGTGCATCAATCAAAACAGGCAATGATTTGATTCGGTTGATCAATGAGTCATTCAATAAAGAGGCATGGATAATTCGATCTCGTGTCCCTTTTCTGGCAGGGTACTTTTCAAGCAGGCCGACAAATTGCTCAACCGCCGCATCACCGATCACATGCGCTGCCACATTCATCCCGTATGTTCGTGCTTTTTTCACAAGTGCCTCGAGATGATCTGGTCGATGCACTTCAATTCCTCGTTGACTCCGATCATCCGCATACGGTGCAGATAACAGAGCGGTGCGTCCACCGAACGAACCGTCGACAAAGAGTTTCATCGCACCGAAGTCAAACCGTTTCCGACGCGTCATCGCATCTTGCTGGATGACACGATCCACCACCTGTTCGTGAACGAGAAGGTGTGCTTGAAACGGAAGTTCATCCAGTACATCTTCGTACGCTTGAATCGTCTCGAGTGGATCTCCATGATAGAACAAGTCTTCCGTATGGGCGCCAACGACTCCATGTGCGAATAATGAATCGATTGCCCGGCGAAGAGAAGCGGCATTTTTCTTACGATTCCCACTCAATTCTTTATATAAGAGATCTAGTGCAGCATCATATAGGACGCCATTCAATTTGCCTTCTTCACCTCGCCCAAGTTTTCCACCTTCGATCACCGTATGGTGGATCAGTCCAAGTCGTTCAAGTCCTTTCGAGTTCACGACGGCTACGTGACGACAGACACGCTTCAACACGACAGGACGGTCGTCAATCACTTCATCAATCATCTCGCGTGTCGGCATGTCACCGAGCAGACGATCATCAAACCCTTCTGCGACGATCCAATCGTCGTCCGACCCTCGTTGCTTCATCGTTTCAAGTAATTCTCGAAGATCCGTCGCTTCACTCGCATCGACACGGTCGAGCGCTTCGCCGTATCCGACAAGGTGAATATGTGAATCGGTAAAGGCCGGATACACACTCTTTCCTTCCAAATTCACAATCTCCTCGATGCGACCCGCATATGTACGTCGGAGATGTCCCTCATCCCCCATCTTCAAGACGCGTCCATGCTCAATAAACATGGCACGTTCCATCTCACCTGGTTTATTCAATGTGTAGATGTTCCCGTTGACCCATAGTGTACCCATCTGACGATTCCTCCTTGATTGAAAAAAGATTGACGTCTACGTTTTTCCCGTTTCCGTCAATCTTCATGCATCGTTTATTTTTTTAGCAATTCCTGCTGTTCTAACCCTTTATCCACACGTTGACGAATTTCATTGGCTCCGTTCTCATCGAATCGACCGAGCACCCGCTCACCGATTTCGACCGCAGTGCCATACTCTCCATGCAAGAACTTGTTTTCCGCAAGCGTCAAGGCGATATGGACCTCGTTGTCACGGCGACGGAAGCGGTTTGCATATTGGAGCAACTGTTCCGCATACGTCACTTGACGAATCAGTGCATGGACACGGTCACGGAAGTTGTCCATCATCTCTTCGACATCATGGCTAAGGCCGACGATATACGTCATGTTGAACGGTGCCTTGTCAAACTGTTCGTCTAACGACTGGACACCTTTTTGGAGCTGACGTAAGTCGTTTGATAGATCATTCGGAACAACCGGCATCGCACTTTTCGCTAACAGGCGACGATGCCCAGACAATTCTTTTTTCCACGTTTCTAACTTGTGACGGACCTCAAGCTCTTCTTTACGTAATGAATTCGTATCCTCAATGAAACGCTCATGCATGGCACTGAATTGGTCAAGTGACCGTTTCGCTTCCTGCACTTTGGATTTGATCATACTAAACGGTAACATTTGCGCGACGAGAGCTTGTTCAATATCAAGTACATTCGCCGTGAGAGTCGTTCGTTCACGTTCTAATTGTTCGAATTCTTCTCCGACGCGTGCATTGATTTCATAGTTGCTTACAAGTCGAGACATTTCCGTCTGTAAGTGATTCATGATTTCGGCAGATTGCAATTCGCGCTCTTGTATCGTCGCAAATTCTTTTTTCACGTATTGGCGGGCATCGACCTCTGTTCGGAATGCTTCGAATAATTGATCGATATCCGAGCTCAACTGTTGCATGTCCTCTTCAAAATGATCAAATTCCAAGCGTTCGATTCGAGCCATCAACTCTTCTCGACGATCTTCCGCTTGATCGATTTCTTCCATTAATCCAAGTGGTTCAAGCGCATACCCGTCCATTTGCATTTCTTTATGTCCAGCCCGGAGTTGTTGAAGTTGTTGTTTCAGTTCCACTTGAACCGTACGTACAAATTGCGGAATGATCCGAATCAGTTCACGGATGTGTCCTACTTGATTCGATAAGGCTTGTCCGGTTTCAAATGCTTCAGAAACTTGACCGACCTGCTTTAAGTTGATCATCTCACTGCGTTTCGCCTCGGCAGCGGCAATCTCTTGTTCCACCAATGCATAGGTTGGTCCGAACGCATGGTTTTGTGAATTCAATGTCTTGCGGAACTGATACAACTCTTTCTCATCCTGCTTCACAATGTCCATAAGCGAGGTGTGATGCGTAGTAAATTCATCCATCTCATCGAGCATGGCGTGTACCATCGTCTCGAGCTCTTCAATGAGTTGTTCAGTCGCATTCAAGTCAGCTTTGACTTTCATGAAACGATATTTATCCAAGTCTTCCTCAGCCCGGTATAACGCTTCATCGATTTGACCTGCATGTACACTTACTAACTCATCCCAAGATTGATGCCAACGATCAAACTTTTCTTTTGTTTCCCCTTCCATCGGCCACTGTTTGAATTTCTGGAGTTCGACGGGTATGCTCGCACTGAGCACACTTTGTTTCCTCATATCCAAGTCGTCAATTTTTTGGTAAAAATTCCTTCGAATGAGCATACTCCCCAACATGCCGCCTAATACGACGACGATGATTCCAATGATTAATCCATAAATTCCGTAATCCATCTTTGTCACAACCTCCAAGCCGCTTTCGTGGACTTATGTACCTTTATATTAAAAAAAGAAGTATTTTATAAGAATAGATATACCTAATCATATTATAGAACCAACGATTTGCATAGGTTTTCCAATGGTTTCAGTGGAGATTGTTCATTTTTTCGGAACTTTCTAACAAGACAAATCTTAAATTTGCGTGTACCATAATGCTAAATTCTAAAAACACGAAAGATGGAGGGGAATTTATATGTTCCAAACGACATCGTACTCAGGTGATTTGACAGCCGGTTACGAACTATTAAACAAGCAACTCGCCGCATTATTAGAGGGCGAAACAAATACAGTGGCCAACCTTGCCAACGCCAGCGCTTTACTCAACCAATTTTTAGATCGGATCAACTGGGTCGGATTCTACGTGACTGATTCTGAAGACAGTCTAATCCTAGGACCATTCCAGGGACTCCCGGCTTGCGTTCACATCGCGTTCGGTAAAGGGGTTTGTGGAACTGCGGCAGCTACACAAGAAACACAGCTCGTGGCCGATGTTCATCAATTCCCTGGTCATATCGCATGTGATGCGGCTTCGAATTCTGAAATCGTCGTCCCTCTCGTACGTGACGGGAAAACAATCGGCGTGCTCGATATCGACAGCCCGGAGTTCGACCGTTTCTCAGAAATCGACCGTCAAGGACTCGAACGTTTTTGCGAAACACTTCTTCGCTATATTTGATTGACAAGAGATGGTATTCATCGTATACTCATCTTTGTGCATGAAATGACGATAGCAGTCACAGACAAACGTATCCACCTTTCGGGCCTCGACTTTTGTCGGAGGGGCATCTCGTAGCTTCGCTATCAAGTGAAGGTGCTTGCACCTAGAAAGGGGCGTTACTCGTCTTTGACACCGTTGTTCTTTTGTGCAAAATACATGAACAACAAGGAGGAGTCCAATCATGGCTCGTTACACAGGTCCAGCTTGGAAACTCTCGCGTCGCTTAGGCATCTCGCTTAGCGAAACGGGTAAAGAATTAGCAAAACGTCCTTACGCACCAGGTCAACACGGAAATGGTCGTAAGAAAATCTCAGAATACGGTCTTCAGCTTCAAGCGAAGCAAGCACTTCGTCACATGTACGGAGTGAACGAGAAGCAATTCCGCCGCATCTTCAACGATGCTGGTAAAATGCCAGGCATCCACGGTGAGAATTTCATGTTCTTGCTCGAATCACGCCTCGACAACCTCGTTTACCGTTTCGGCCTCGCTCGCACACGTCGTGGAGCACGCCAACTCGTCAACCACGGTCACATCACTGTTGATGGATCACGCGTTGACATCGCGTCTTACCGCGTAAAACCAGGTCAAGTTATCGCTGTTCGTGAAAAGTCGAAAAACGTAAAAGCAATCGCTGAAGCACTTGAAGTAGCACCAGCTACAAAAGACTTCGTATCGTTTGACGCTGAGAAACTCGAAGGTACATTCGTACGTCTCCCAGAACGCGCTGAACTCAACGACCAAATCAAAGAGCAACTTATCGTCGAGTACTACTCACGTTAATGCTTTTTATCCCCTTCTTCACGAAGGGGATTTTTTTATTTCTTCAAAATCTCTTGCCGAATGCGTCCCATTTGCGTATCGAGGGCATCCGCCATGAGTGACGCTTCAATCAGCTCTTCTTTCGATGATTCTGGCACGGCATGTTGATATTTGTACTGAAGCTTATGTTCCGTTGCCGCCCAAAAGTCCATGGCGAGTGTCCGAATCTGAATCTCCGCAGGCACCCAGATGATTCGTTCTGCCAAGTAGACTTTCGTTTTCACGATGAGATGTAAGCTCCGATACCCGCTCGGTTTTGGATGTTTGATGTAATCTTTGATTTCGATGATATCTAAATCATCTCGCGCCTCTAGATGACGCAAGATTTCATAAATATCGTCGCGGAAGCTCGTAACAATCCGAATGCCCGCCACATCGTGCACATGTTCCCAAAGCGCCGAAACTTCCAAAGGCAAGTCTTTCCGTTTCATCTTGCGCACGATGGACGGCAATGTCTTCATTCTCGTCTTCACATGTTCAATCGGTGAATACCCGAGTCTCGTCTGCCAGTCCAAGTCGATGATCCCGAGATCGCTCTCAAGTTCCGTGATCGCCATTTCATAATAACGAAAGTGTTCGCGCCATTGATGGAACTGCTCACCGAAAAATTCTTCTATCTCCATCGTCATCCCTCCTATCTTCCTATTTTAGCAAATCCGAACCGCACGTCATGTATAAAAAAAGTCCATTCCTCAACAAATGAGGAACGGACATCGTGATTATATGTGACGAATCACAAAGTATTTCTTCTTACCACGGCGAATGATGGTGAATTCACCGAGCGTGTCTTCGCGCGTAATCATTTTATCGAGCGCTTGTTCACGTTCGCCGTTCAAGTAAATCGCTCCGTTCGTTACATCTTCACGTGCCTGACGTTTCGATGGTGAGATCTTCGCTTCGACGAGGAGGTCGACAAGGTTGCGTTCACCGTCAAGTTCGAATTGCGGCATGCCTTTAAACGCATCTTCCATATCTTCCGGTTGAAGCGACGTCAAATCTCCGCTAAAGAACGCTTTCGTTATGCGCTCCGCTTGTTCAAGTCCTGCTTCACCGTGGACAAGCTTTGTCATCTCTTCTGCGAGTCGGCGCTGTGCCACGCGCTTTTCAGGCGCTTCTGTCACTTCGGCTGCAAGTGCCTCAATCTCTTCATGCGACATGAACGTGAAGTATTTGATGAACTTGATGACATCTGCATCGTCGACGTTGATCCAGAACTGGTAGAACTCATATGGCGACGTCTTATCCGCATCTAACCAAACTGCACCGCCCGCTGTCTTCCCGAACTTTTGTCCGTCCGACTTTGTGACGAGTGGCACGGTGAGACCGAACGCTTTTTCAGAGTGACCAAAGCGACGAATCAATTCAAGACCTGCCGTGATGTTCCCCCATTGATCACTTCCACCGACTTGAAGACGACATTTCTCTGTCTCGTATAGTTTCAAGAAGTCGTAAGATTGGAGCAACATGTAAGAGAACTCTGTGTACGAGATCCCGTTCTCCATACGTGAATCGACAGAGTCTTTCGCAAGCATGTAACTGATTGGGAAGTGCTTCCCAATGTCGCGCAGGAAGTCGATGATTGACATCTCTTCCGTCCATTCGTAGTTGTTGCGAATCGTGATCGGGTTCTCCCCTTCAAGTGGAAGAAATCGGCTCAACTGATCCTTGATGCGATCGGAGAAGAGCTTGACCGTATCCAACGTGTTTAGTGAACGTTCATCCGAACGACCAGACGGGTCACCAATCATCCCTGTCGCCCCACCGACGAGCGCGATGACCTGATGGCCGGCCTGCTGGAAACGTTTCAGCGTCAAGATCGGGAGCAAGTGCCCGATGTGAAGCGAGTCCGCCGTCGGATCAAATCCCGTGTATAACGTCGTCGGTTGTTTGAGTTGTTCTTTTAATCCTTCTTCATCTGTCATTTGGTTGACAAGTCCTCGAAACTCTAAATCGTTTAATAGTTCCATTTGTTCCACTCCTTCGATTGACATAAAAAAACGTCCCTTCTCATATGAGAAGGGACGGAGATTCCGCGGTACCACCCTACTTGTCGCAATTTGCGACCGCTTGAGCGAGAGATAACGGTCTCGAACCGGCCCGAAGGCACGCTCTAAAAGTGTAATTCATCGATTGACATTGGCTAGTTCACAGCAACCACTAGCTTTCTGGACAAGAGGCCCGTCGACTACTTCGCTTTCTTCACAGCGTCATTATCTTGTTGACTATGCTATTCATTTTATAAGCATCGTTTTCAACTTGTCAACTCTTACAATGAAACTTGCACGAGACTTCGGTTTCGAGGTAAGGTGTAGGTTGAATTGTGCTATAATCGAATATATTACTGTCTAAAATAGTTTTACACCATATTTAAGGAGGCTGTCATGCTGCAGAAGATTCGAGACTTATGGAATAATCCGACGTCATTGAAAGTACGTCGTTATGCCAATGTTATGTATGATGTGTCGTGGAACGTCCTACTCCTGACCATCATTTCTGTTGTACTCATCGGGTTTTTAGGTGCTGGAATTGGTGTCGGATATTTCGCGTCACTCGTCAAAGATATGCCGACCCCGGCTTATAAAACGATGACTGCGCAAATCAATACGTATACATCGACTTCCAATATTTACTTCGGAAGCGGGGAGCGCATCGGGAACTATACGACCGATGAGGTACGAATCCCGATTCCAGTAGAAAAAGTTTCTCCATACGTTGTCGATGCACTACTTGCGACGGAAGATGTCGAATTCTATGAGCACGATGGCGTCGTTCCAAAAGCGACGTTACGCGCTATTTTACAAGAAGCAACAGGATCTGAAGATCGCACGGGTGGTTCAACGTTGACGCAACAATTGATTAAAAACCAAATGTTGACGAACGAAGTATCTTTCGAACGGAAAGCAAAAGAAATATTACTCGCCCTTCGTCTAGAGAAGGCGATGGACAAAGATGAAATTTTAAACGCCTATCTGAACGTCGTCTCATTCGGACGTAACTCGATGGGACGTAACATTTCAGGGATTGAGGCCGCCGCTCGCGGTGTGTTCAATACTTCGGCAGAGAAATTGACACTTCCACAAGCCGCTTTCCTTGCCGGTATCCCAAAAAACCCATTCTTCTACACACCTTACTATCAAGGTGGCGTCATCAAAGAGGACGTATCGGGTGCGGTTAACCGAATGAAAACGGTATTGAACCGCATGTACGTTGCAGGAAAGATCACGAAAGAAGAATATGATGCCGCTTATAACTACGACATCACGCAAGACTTCATGCAGACTCAGACGAAACCTCGCGACAAATATCCGTACGTGGTAGACGAAGCAGAACTTCAAGCACGCCAAATCGTAACGGATTATCTATTGGAGCAAGATGGGATTGAAATCAATGAGTTGAGCTCGGAGGAACAGGACTCTGTCCGTTCGACTTATGCGAAGCGTGCTCATAACATGTTGCGTCAAGGTGGGTTCAACATCCGTTTGACATTGGATAAAGAAATTCACGAAGCGATGCAACAACCGGCTAAAAACGCTGGCAACTTCGGACCGAATCAAACGATTAAAGATGAGAACCGCACACTTCCTGAACAAACCTCTTCTGTCATGATTGAGAATAAGACCGGGAAAGTACTCGGATTCGTCGGAGGTCGCTACATCAATGGCAAGACCGACGATTTGAACCGTGCTTTCTGGGCAGAACGTCAAATCGGATCGACTGCAAAACCGATTCTTGTCTATTCAAATGCGATTGAAGCTGGCATGATTACACCTGCCACTCAAATCATTGACGAGGAGTATTTCTATAAGTTTACTGGTCCGGGACAACCGAAGAAACAAGTTCAAAACGAAGGGAAAACGTATCGCGGTGCTGTCACAGTACGCGATGCGCTCAAGCTCTCCTTGAACGTTCCGGCTGTTAAGATTTATGAAGAACGTAACCAAAAACCTGCTGATACGCAGAAATTAGTCGACATGGGGATTCCGGTATCTGAAGGAAACCGTTATGCTTCAGCGATGGCACTCGGTACCGGGGAAGTCAAGCCAATCGATTTGGCCGCCTCTTATGCGATGCTAGCAAATTACGGTGAACACGTGGAGCCGTACTTCATCCAAGAAATCGAATATCAAGGTGAAGTCATTTACGAAGCGAAGCCGAAGAAAACGCGTATTTTCACAGAACGTACCTCTTATCTCGTGGTGGATATGCTCCGCGACGTCTACACGTCAGGTACTGCGACATATGCACAATCATTGCTCAGCGTTCCTGGCGATTGGATGGGTAAAACCGGTACAACGAACGATCAACGTGATTCGTACTTGGTCGGGTCGAACCCGAACGTTACACTCGCTGTCTGGTCAGGTTATGATTCACAACGCCTTTCAATGCTAGATGGTTGGGATTATGGACGTTACTATCAACGGACACAGCGCATCTGGTCGCAAACGATGAATCGTGTCTATGCGGATGACCCAGAAGCTCTAGGCGTCAGCGCACGCTTCTCACAACCTTCAACCGTCACTTCGAAAGACTTCCAAGACTCAGGTTCATTCTCTGAGAAGAAGAAAGTAGAAGAGAAAGAAAAAGAAGAGGAAGAGAAGAAGAAAGAAGAAGAGGCCAAGAAAGAGGCCGAAGAAGCAAAGAAAGAAGCTGAGGAGAAGAAACAAGAGGCTGCTGCCGATGCTGCCGCTAAGAAAAAAGCTGAAGAAGAAGCTAAACAAAAAGCAGACGCCGAAGCAAAGAAAAAAGCTGAGGAAGACGCGAAGAAGAAAGCTGAAGAAGAGGCTAAACAAGAAGCCGAACAACAAGCTGAAGAAGAAGCCGATGCTGATGCTAACGGTGAATAAACAAAGGGTCGACACACGATGTGTCGACCCTTTGTTTATCTTAATCTTCCATCGTCGAGAGGTCACCTGTTTCAAGATTCAATTCCCAAGCCTTCAAGACACGACGCATGATCTTCCCGCTTCGCGTTTTCGGCAACTTGTCCTTGAATTCGATCTCACGTGGTGCTGCATGCGCAGCCAATCCTTCTTTGACGAACTGCTGGATTTCTTGTTTTAACTCATCAGACGGTTCATAACCTTTACGTAGCGCAATGAACGCTTTGATGATTTCACCTCGGACCGGGTCCGGTTTTCCGATGACACCCGCTTCAGCCACAGCCGGATGTTCCACGAGTCGACTTTCCACTTCAAACGGTCCGACCCGTTCTCCTGCTGTCATGATGACGTCGTCGACCCGACCTTGGAACCAGAAATAGCCGTCTTCGTCCATATAAGCAGAATCACCTGACACATACCAATCTCCCCAGAAGTAACTCTCATACTTCGCATCGTTCTTCCAAATCTTCCGCATCATCGACGGCCAAGGCGTCTTGAGTGCCAAGTTCCCCATTCGGTGTGGTGGAAGTGGTTGACCCCGGTCATCCAAAATAGCCGCTTCGCAACCTGGGATCGGTTTCCCCATTGAGCCCGGTTTGATGTCCATCGTCGGATAGTTACAAATCATCATCGCACCGGTTTCTGTCATCCACCACGTATCATGGATTCGAAGATCAAATGCTTCGTGTCCCCAACGAATGACTTCTGGATTTAGCGGCTCACCGACGGATAAAATATGACGAAGTGAAGACAAATCATACTTCTCAAACGCTTCGTCGCCAGCGCCCATGAGCATGCGGAACGCCGTCGGGGCACTATACCAAACTGTCACGCCAAACCGTTCAATGACCGAATACCAAAATTCAGGATTGAAGCGTCCACCAACGATGACGTTTGTCGCACCATTTAAGAAAGGCGCAAAAATACCGTAGCTCGTCCCCGTCACCCATCCAGGGTCAGCCGTGCACCAGTAAATATCATCCGGTTGAAGATCGAGTACCCATTTGCCGGTCATCATATGTTGAATCATCGCATTATGGACGTGGAGAACCCCTTTTGGTTTTCCTGTTGAGCCCGATGTATAGTGTAAAATCAGACCGTCTTCACGGTCGACCCACGTCAATTCGAGATCTGTCGTCGCATCGTTCGCCAGTTTACGATAATCGAGCACCTTTTCCGACTCTTCGACATCGTCCCCAACGAGTAGAATTGTCTCTAAATGAGGCAACTGATCGACCGGAATGCGCGGCAACAGTTCTTTCGTCGTCACAATCACTTTCGCTTCCGAGTCGAGCAAACGGTCGTGAACCGCCTGTTCCATGAACGCCTCAAACAATGGACCGACGATGGCCCCTCGTTTGATTGCACCGAGCAAAATAAAATAAAGTTCTGGCTGACGTGGCATAAAGATAAAGACGCGGTCGCCTTTCTCCACACCAATCGACTTCAGAACATTACCAGAACGATTACTTTCTTTCTTCATATCCGCATACGTGTACCGCTCTTCTCGATCCCCATCGAAATAAAGCAGTGCCACTTTTGTCGCCAATTCACTTTCCGCATGGCGATCGATGGCTTCATATGCCAAATTGACTTTCCCCGTCAAATTCCATGAAAACAATGCTTCTGCTTGTGTCCACTCAAACGACTGACAAGCCTCTTCATACGACGCTAATTGATGTTCCCCTGTTAACGCTTTCAATTTTTCCATCGCTAAAGATTCGCCTCCCCTGTAAAGATTGGTATAACCACTTTCAGTATAGTGTTAAAATTATGACAAATCAATGAATTTCCAATTTCATCAAAACAGGATGATTCCAGCTTGATGAAAGCGCTATAATAAGAGATGGAAAAGGTGGTGACCCTATGGAAAAACAATATCATTCAAAAGTGTGGCAGACCTCACAAGGTGACGTCACGATTGATGGTCCAGTGGCGCCTGACGTGTTACGGACGTATCGTCTTGATGAAGGATTGACAGCTTTTCGTGAACCGGAAGATCAGCACGAAGCACTCGTCGATATTGCTGGGTTAAAAGAAGGAAGAATCATCGTCGCCAGGCAAGACGATCTCGTGATTGGATACGTGACTTTCCTCTATCCTGACCCGTATGAGCGTTGGAGTGAAGGAAACGACCCATACATCCTTGAACTCGGGGCAATCGAGGTGAGTCCTCGCTTCCGTGGTCAACGAATCGGGAAACAATTACTCGAAGTATCGATGATGGACCCACATATGGATGACTTTTTGATTTTGACGACCGAATATTATTGGCACTGGGATTTGAAAGGTAGTGGACTCTCGATTTGGGATTATCGAAAAGTCATGGAGAAGATGATGAATCACGGTGGACTTGTTTTCTTCCCGACAGACGATCCTGAGATTGCCTCCCATCCTGCCAACTGTTTGATGGCTCGTATCGGAAAAAACGTACGACAAGAATCGATCGACCATTTTGACTCACTTCGTCTTCGCCGACGATTTATGTACGACTAAGGAGGGATTTCATGTTAATCGAACAGATGATGAATCGACATGTCGTGACGATTCAACCGACCAATACGATTGCCCATGCCGCAAAATTAATGCGTGAACATCGTGTCCGACATTTGATTGTGACAAATCCCGCTCGACAAGTCGTCGGGATTGTCGGCCAATTCGAGATGAGTGGTGCGACGAGCGTCTTTCATCCCGAAAGTGAAAACGCAGACTTTCAAAACCCTGTATCGAGCATCATGCGATCCGAGGTACCGACAGCTCATCCATTCGATTTCTTTGAAGATGCAGCTGCGTTATTTTACGAAAACCGGCTAACCTGTCTCCCTATCGTCGAACAAGGGAAACTCGTCGGTGTATTGACAGAGACCGATTTATTACGTTACTTCGTGCAATTGACAGGCGCACTCGAACCGAGTTCGCAAATTGAAATTCTCGTCGAAAATACGACCGGCACACTCGAAAAAGTGACCCGACTCCTCGCCAAAACAAACGTCAATATCATCAACGTCTTCGTTCATCCGACGAGCGATCCGTATAAACGTATCATCTCTTTCCGCGTCCAGACGATGAACCCGCTCCGAATCATCGAACGGTTGAAACGTGAAGGGTATGATGTCCTCGGTCCGGAGATGTCACGATGAGACCGATTTACATATTTGGCGAAGACGAGACGTCTTATCGCTTTCATGAGGATCACCCGTTCAATCCGTTACGACTGGAATTGACGACATCCCTTCTGATTGCAGCCGGAAAACTCTCCAAATCGGAATGTGTGTCTCCTCCACTCGCTTCGGTTGAAGCGTTAGCGCTCGTTCATGACTTTGACTACATCGAAGCCGTCCAAGCTGCGGCGGCAGGAGAACTTTCTACGCTGAAAGCGAATAAGTTTGGTCTCGGTACGGAAGACACTCCCATCTTTCCGACGATACACGAGGGAGCCGCACGGCTTGTCGGTGGGACGATTCATGCGCTCGATCTAGTTGCGAGCGGCAAAGCAGAGCGAGCCTTCCATGTTGGGGGCGGTCTACATCATGGAATGCGGCGCAAAGCATCAGGATTTTGCGTCTATAACGATGCGGCCGTCGCCATCGCACATGTGAGAAAACAATACGGGTCTCGCGTTCTCTATGTAGATACGGATGCGCATCATGGGGACGGGGTCCAATGGCTCTTCTATGACGATGATGATGTGATGACTTTATCCATACACGAGACAGGTCGCTATCTCTTCCCGGGTACCGGAATGGTGACAGAGCGAGGGAATGGGAAAGGATACGGCTATAGTTGGAACGTACCAGTCGATGCGTTCACCCAAGACGACTCATTTTTGACGTGCTATGAGACCGTTTTACGTGAAGCGTGCGAATGGTTCAAACCTGATATCATCCTGACTCAGAATGGTGCGGATGCCCATGTCTTTGATCCACTCACCCATCTCGCATCAACGATACGGACGTTCGAACAGATTCCCCAAATCGCTTCACGTATGGCAGACGAGTATACCGATGGTCGTCTCGTCGCACTTGGTGGCGGCGGCTATGACTGGTATCGAGCCGTTCCTCGCGCCTGGGCACAAGTGTGGGCCGGTCTGACGAGAGAGACACCCTATGCCGGAGATATCCCGACCGAGTGGATTGAGCAATGGTCCGATGTCGCTGGTCAACCGTTACCCACTCGGTGGGACGACTCTCTTTACGCGTTTGATCATATCCCGCGGCGTCAACAAATTGAAGAAAAGAATTGGGAAGTCACGAAGCGTGCCTTTTGGCCGTTCATCTCGAATGATCGAAAATCGATTTATTTATAAATAAAGCTGCCCGTTCATCTCAAAAATGGATGAACGGGCAGCTTTTCTTTTAGTCCTGACGAAGCGAGTCACGGCGTTCGATTCGGTGAGGAAGCACGACGTTTTTCTCTTCGATTTCTTCCGCGTTCAAAATCTTAGTCAAGAGACGCATCGCGACGGCTCCGATATCGTACATCGGTTGAACGACCGTCGTCAACTTCGGACGAATCATCGTCGCGAGGCGCGTGTTATCGTGACCGACGACTTCGAAATCGTTTGGAACAGAGTAACCTGCATCTTGAATCGCATGGATGACCCCAAGTGCCATTTCATCCGTCCCTGCGAAGATGGCTTTCGGACAATCGTCACGTTGCAACATTTTTTGCATCGCCTCGAGACCAGACGCATACGTATAATTTCCGAGAATCATATCGTTCTCATGGAAAGGAAGACCTGCATCTTCAAGAGCACGGCGATAACCGGCAAATTTCTTCTCGCCATTGATTTGTTGCTCGAGTGGTCCAGTGATGAATCCAACACGGTCATGTCCGTGGTTGATCAACATCTGAGTCGCGTCATACGCCGCTTGCTCATAATCGATATTGACAGCCGGGAGATCATATCCTTGGTTCAATGTCGCTGCGAGAACAATTGGAACTGGTGATTTTTTGAACTCTTCCACGAGATCTTCATGCAAACGTCCACCCATGAAGATGATACCGTCCACTTGTTTACCTAATAGCGTATTGAGTAAATGGACTTCCTTGTCACGACTCGAATCTGAGTTACCAAGGATGATGTTGTATTTATACATCGTCGCCACGTCTTCGATACCTCGCGCCAAGTCGGCAAAGAAGATGTTCGAGATATCCGGTACGATGACACCGACCGTTGTCGTTTTCTTGCTTGCTAGTCCACGTGCGACGGCGTTCGGACGATAACCAAGACGGTCAATCGCATCCTGTACTTTCTTGCGTGTTGTCGGTTTGACGTTCGGGTTTCCGTTGACGACACGAGAGACGGTCGCCATCGACACCCCGGCTTCTCGTGCCACATCATAGATTGTTACGTTGTTACTATTCATAAACTACTCCTCCTACAAGTCCTGATTTTCAAAAAGTTTTCATAAAACGTCTTAAAAAAGGAAGACAGGTATCTGTCATCCATTTACCCTGTCTTCATGCGATATAAAACGTTTCCATTTGGAAAGCTTACTTTTTCACCAAATCAAGTTGGGGAAACTGGACCGTGAGTCCTTCCACAAATTGATCGAATTGATCGAAGTCCAATTGTTGTTGCGCGTCCGAGAGGGCGATCGCCGGATTCGGGTGCACTTCTACCATCACACCGTCAGCTCCGATTGCAAGGGCCGCTTTTGCAGCTGGCAACAATAAATCACGACGACCGGTCGAATGCGTGACGTCTACCATAACCGGCAGATGCGTCTCTTGCTTCAAAATCGGCACAGCGGTAATGTCCAACGTATTGCGTGTCGCACGTTCATACGTTCGAATTCCCCGCTCGCACAAGATGACTTGGCTGTTCCCGCTCGCCATAATGTACTCTGCCGCATAAATGAACTCTTCGATTGTAGCGGATAATCCGCGCTTCAACAAGACCGGTTTGTCTGTCTTCCCAACTTCTTTTAACAAATCGAAGTTCTGCATGTTGCGAGCTCCGACTTGAATGATGTCAACATACGGTAACGCCGATTCCACTGCGCCAGGAGTCATGATTTCTGTGATGACTCGTAGGTCATGTCGGTCAGCTGCCGTCTTTAACAGTTTCAATCCCTCAAAACCTAAGCCTTGAAAATCGTAAGGTGACGTACGCGGTTTATAAGCACCGCCTCGCATGATTTTAACACCAGACAATGCAAGCTTTTCTGCGACCGCATTCACTTGTTCGAAAGACTCTACGGCACATGGTCCTGCAATCAATTGTGGACGGCCGTTTCCGATCGTCACATCTTTCATATGGACCAACGTGTCTTCCGGTTGACGTTTACGCGAAACGAGAAGCGTTTTATCTCGATCTTCTCCTTGTAATTCAGCAGACGCTTTAAAGACTTCTTTAAAGATATGTTGAAGACGTGACGTTTCAAACGGCCCTTGGTTTGATGCGGCAATAAAATCAAGCATCTCTCGCTCTCGGACCGGATCATAACGTTCGACACCTTGAAGACGTTTAATTTTTCCAATTTCGACGGCAAGTGTACCGCGCCGACTAAGCAAGTCGAGCATTTCATGGTTCAATTCATCCATTTCTCGACGTAATCGATTCAATTGATCTTGTGGACTCATAGTTTCCCTCTCATTCCTAAGCCGTTCTTTCCAGATTCCTAATTATATCGAACTTTGTGCGCTTTGTCATAAGGAAACCTTCTACGTCACAAAATCACCAAAAAAGGACCGAATCCATTCGGTCCTTACGAATTACTCATTTTTTTTTAAGTCTTTCTTTAAATCTTCTAGTTCTTCTTTCGATTCCTCGTCGAGCAACTCATTGACAGGTGCTTCGAGCGAATCGTCAGACTCTGAATCCGATGCGTTCGATGGCTTTTCTTCTTCAGCCGCGCGGTCCATCTGTTCCTTCACTTCCGATTCTGCTTCCGCAACGAGTTGATCTGCTTTTTCCATCGCCTCTTCAATCGAAAGCTCATCTTCATCGATTTGTTGCTTCAATTCTGCAGCTTCGCGTGCCTTATCTTTTACGATATTGAGGACAGGTGCCGCCTTATCGCTCGCCACTTTAATCCATTCCCCGACGACCGGTTCTGCTTTCTCACGCATCTCTTTCGATTTGACAGTCAGGCGCTCTCGCGATGTTGACGTCTTCTCATCAAGGTACGTCCGGACTTCACGTCCGTTTTTCGGAGACGTCAATAACGCGACTGCCGCTCCAACAATCCCTCCGAGAATGACACCCGTCAAAAATCCGCTACTTGATTGATTCTGTTCTGTTGATTGCTTTTGGTCTGTCATGTGTGAGTTCCTCCCCGAGATTAACTTATTTGATCGTATCATCCGTTTGAATCAAATCAGGTGATACAGGTGTTTCTGCTTTCTTCTCGCGTCGTGTGCGACGACGTGGACGTTCTTTTGTAGTAGAAGATTCAGGTTTGTTCTTCTTGAACAATTCGACCGCAACCGATCCCCATCGGACGGCTTGCGCAATCTGTTCTTTGTTTTCGTCCGCTGCCGAATGGACAGAAGTCGAGACGGTACGAACAGACTCGGTTACCTCGTTCAATGATGTCCCTAGCTCATCAAGCGCATGAGCGACAGGTGCGAGCAATTCTGTTTTTTCTTCGACGTTGTCTACGAGACGGTTCGTCTTATGTAAGAGCGCCGTCACTTCCATCGTGATTCCATCGAGCTGGCGTTCTAAATTTTCGGTCGTATTGGCGACGCTTCCGAGTGTACGATTTACATTCGACAAGACACGCGCCAAGAAGATGACGAGTACGACAAACGCGAGCGCCGCAATTAGCCCAGCGATGCCTCCTAATGTGATCTCCATTCAATCCATTCCTCCTATTCAATCGTTTCTTGTTTCAT
This sequence comes from Exiguobacterium sp. s132, assembly GCF_018617235.1. Taxonomy (GTDB): domain Bacteria; phylum Bacillota; class Bacilli; order Exiguobacteriales; family Exiguobacteriaceae; genus Exiguobacterium; species Exiguobacterium profundum. The sequence goes on from NZ_JACSJU010000001.1 coordinate 1,233,312, forward strand.
TATAGCACCATTATGACTGAAAAGATTTGCTACAACCGTTTTCGCCATTCGGTCTGATTATTCCTTTACCCGTTTTTGTGTTTTCGATTACACTAAAATAGAAATTCATAAAAAAAATTAGGGGTGATCGTGTGAGAGATCCAAGAATTACACAATTAGCTGACGGTTTAATCAATTATTCCGTCAAGCTACAACCGGGGGAAAAGGTATTAATTGAGAACTTCGGCGTCGAAGAGTCGCTCGTTGAAGCACTCGTCGAAAAGGCATACGAAGCAGGGGGACATCCTTTCGTTCTCTTAAAAGAGAGCCGTATCTTACGTAAGTTGTATACAGGCGCAAGCCGTGAACAACTCGAACTGATGGCTGACATCGAACGTAAACAGATGCAAGCAATGGATGCCTACATCGGCTTACGTGCTGGTGATAACATTAACGAGTTGTCAGACGTTCCAAGCGAACAGCAAAAACTTGTCGGTGCCACACTTGGGAAAATGCATACCGAAGACCGTGTTAAAGGAACGAAATGGGTCGTTCTCCGCTATCCATCCCCATCGATGGCGCAACTCGCTGGAAAATCGACAGAAGCGTTCGAAGACTTCTATTTCAATGTCTGTACACTCGATTACGGAAAAATGGACCGTGCGATGGATGCGCTAGTCGAGTTAATGAATAAGACAGATCGCGTGACATTGAAAGGACCAGGTACCGATCTTTCATTCTCGATTTTAGATATCCCAGCCATCAAGTGTTCGGGTCAGATGAACATTCCGGACGGTGAAGTGTTCACAGCACCGGTCAAAGACTCGGTCAATGGTGTCATCACATACAATACGCCATCTCCATATCAAGGCTTCACGTTCGAGAATGTGAAGTTGACGTTTAAAGACGGGAAGATTGTAGATGCGACAGCGAACGATACAGAACGGATCAATGAGGTGTTCAACACGGATGAAGGTGCGCGTTATGTCGGTGAGTTCGCCATCGGTGTGAACCCATACATCCAACATCCAATGAAGGATATTCTCTTCGATGAGAAAATTGATGGAAGCTTCCATTTCACACCTGGTCAAGCGTATGATGAGGCTTATAACGGCAACAACTCATCTGTCCACTGGGATCTCGTCAACATCCAGCGCCCGGATTACGGTGGCGGCGAAATCTGGTTCGACGATTTGCTCATCCGAAAAGATGGACGTTTCGTCATCGATGCGTTGCTTCCGCTCAATCCAGAAAACTTGAAATAATATAAAGAATGGTGCGCCTTTTTCAGGTGCACCATTCTTTATATTTATAATTTTGTTTTCTTCCCGAGGGCGGCAGACATCATCCAAATTTCTTTTTCGAGTCGCTCGATATGAGAAACGAATGTATCTTCAATCGCCTCATCGCCGTCCTCAAATTTCTCCATCGCATCTTGCATCTCTTGACGGATTTGTTTGAAGTCACTGATGATATCTTTGATCATCTGATCTGTCTCGGCATGACGATCGCCTTCTTTTAACGTTGAATGTTCGAGATACTCTTTCATCGTCGCAAATGGTTCGCCGTCATTCATAAGGAGTCGTTCTGCCACATCATCGTAGAGTTCTGCCACTAAATTATAGAGTTCTTCTAGTTTTTCATGATACGTGAAGAAATGCGGTCCACTAATATACCAGTGATAATTATGAAGTTTTACAAACAGCAATCCATAGTTCGCTACTTCTTTGTTTAAGGTGTTGAGTGCAACTTGACTAGCCATTCCTAACATCTCCTTTGTCATATTCATCGATACTACTATTACCGAGATTTTGGATGGCTAAACATAAAAAAGAGAGACTTTCGTCTCCCTTTCACACTTACGCTTCAAGTTTTACAACTTCTTCATATTCGCGCTGATACGTTTGAATATCACCGGCACCCATGAATAAGAGCACGGCATCGGCATGGTTGCGTAACACGCTTGTACCACCACGTTTTAAGATATGTGCTCCTTCGATTCGTGATTGAAGGTCTTCGATGGTGACCGTCCCTTCTTGCTCACGTGCTGAACCGAAAATATCACATAAATAGACAGTGTCTGCTTCGGCCAATGCCGTCGCAAAGTCGTCCATGAATGATTTCAAGCGTGTATACGTATGTGGTTGGAAGATTGCAACGACTTCTCGATTGCCATACTTTTTCCGAGCTGCTTCTACCGTTGCACTAATCTCACGCGGATGATGCGCATAGTCATCGACAAGCACTTGATCGTTTAACATCGATTCACTGAATCGGCGTTTTACACCGTTGAACGTTTCAAGACGTTCTTTTACCAATTCTTTCGGCAAGTTCTCGTAGTCACATGTCGCAATGACGGCAAGCGCATTCAACACGCTGTGGTCTCCATATCCAGGAATCCGGAATGTCCCGTAGAAGTCATCACGTAAAAAGACATCAAATGTCGTTCCATTTTCTGTCGATGTGACCTGTTCAGCACGGAAATCATTGTGCGTCCCGAAACCGTAATAGACGAGCGGCACGTTTGCTTGGATGTGTTGAAGATTTTCATCATCGCCACAAGCAATGATTCCTTTCTTCACTTGTTTCGCCATTTCTTGGAATGCGTCAATGACATCATCAAGACCAGAGAAATAGTCCGAATGGTCAAAGTCGATGTTCGTCATAATCGCGTAGTCTGGACGGTAGTATAAGAAATGTCGTTTGTACTCACAAGCTTCGAAGACAAAGTTCTTCGAATCCGCCACTCCCTCTCCCGTTCCATCGCCGATTAAGAACGATGTCGGTTCGATTCCACGCATGACGTGTGCAAGTAATCCCGTCGTTGACGTTTTCCCGTGCGACCCAGTGATGGCGACGCTCGTGTAATGGTTCGCGAGTTCACCTAAAAACTCGTAATACTTATAAATCGTCAATCCGAGTTCACGTGCACGCACGATTTCTGGATGATCGTCACTGAACGCGTTTCCTTGTACAACGATTTGGTCTTCCGAAATATTTTCAGGATCGAATGGCAAAATTTCAATCCCTTTACGGTTCAATGCTTCTTCTGTAAAAAATGCTTTTTCAACGTCCGATCCACGGACCTCATTGTTCATATCAAATAAAATTTGAGCTAAAGGACTCATGCCCGTTCCTTTAATTCCGACGAAGTGATAACGGTTCATCTGTAAATAGCCCCCCTAATTCATTGCGGCTCGTCAAAATGCGACAAACCTTTGTCATTATAGCAAAACTCACAGAATCGTGCTATTACAGATTATTGTTTTTTTGTGCAAGTCGTCGGCTACGGTACATCGCCATCCGATCTTTTGGCGTCATCATCACATTCACAGGCGGTTGATCCGCTTTAAATGAGACTTGAACCGCTGGTGTCAAATCTGTGTCAGAAGGCATTCCTTGCTGTTCAGATGGTGTTTGTAATGTTTCTGCAATCTGCTCGATCGACGGACCAATTTGTTCCGCCAATCCATCAATATCTAGGTCGGTTTGAGGAGTGGCATCTTGTTGAGCCTCCACGACTGTCTCCTTTTTTGAACGAGATAAATCTGTTGATTGCATAAAAACAGATGAAAAGCCATTATCAAGAATCGAAACTTCACCAAGAATCGATTTGTCTTCAATTTCAATTTCCCCGGAAATCAGCTCGTTGGACTCTTCACTCCATTCAGGTTCAGAGACGGTTTCAGTAGATGACTCTTGGTTCAGCTCTTCCGTCGCAGAATGAGTAGATTCCATCGCTGAATCATACGCATCTCTCGTTTCAGGAGAGTGTTCGACCGGTAGGACAATCTTTGGTTTGGGGCGAGCATATCCATAAATCGGTGACGGGACGTCTGACGGAATGAATTCCTCGGCTGCCTCAACCTTTGGTGGTGGGGAACCTTTTTGTCCTTCTTTTGACAGTTCTCGTTTGATTCGCTCTGCTTGTTGCTTCAGTGAACGTTCATATGCATCCATACTTGATTCCTCGCTTTTTCACTCAATCCATATTTAACAAAAAATCGGTCGAATTTAGCGACCGATTTTAAATGCTGTACCTACTTCATATTCGTCATCTAATACTAAAATTCCTTTTTCTTGCGGGGCGTTCGGAAGGTTTAATTCACGGGCAGAACAAATCATCCCGTGTGAACTCTCACCGCGGAGTGCAGATGGACGGATAATCAAACCAGTCGGCATCACCGCACCCGGTTTTGCGACAACGACTTTTTGTCCGGTTGCTACATTAGGTGCGCCACATACAATCTGAACAGTCCCTTGGTCGATTTGAACTTGGCAGATCGACAATTTGTCAGCGTCCGGGTGCTTCACTGCGCTTTCGACATAACCTACGACAAACTTCGGTGTCACGTCAACCCACGAAAAGTCCTCTTCAATCCCGTTGTCATTCAAGATGCTTTGCAACTGTTCCACTAATCCTACTGTCAACTCAACCGGACCATTCCATCCTGTCACATCAACATGTTGACTCGCTTGAAACAGGTTGTACCCGTTCACTTCCCCGTCTGCTGACTTGACGATTGCCACATCTCCCGTCCGCTCGACAGATTGATGATGTCTTTCTCCTTCTTTCAACAACACCATGAGTACATCACCGATTCCTTCTCGGTTGTAAAACACATTCATTTGCATACGTTCCTACGTCCCTTCTTTCAAACTCATCTCACTTATTTTATCAGATTATGTGTTCGATGGCGGGGTCTTTTTTCCGACAATAAAAATCGGTTCAAGTTCCCCCGCCTCATAGTGAAAGGCGAGTGCAGTTATAGGAATCCGACCATTTGTGAAGAAATCAAACATCAATTGCTGCATCGCATCATACCCTTGGTCATTTCGAATGTCCGCAACGATCATCACATCCTGATGTGGGACACCGACGAGCATATCCCCTTCAATCCGTCGTTCCATCAGCCGAAGAAACTCGTCATTTAACACACGAGACGCCTCGTAGCCATCGCGAGTTGATAAGAAGTAGAAGGGATTCCCAGCCACTTCGTCTTGCTTCATCTCGGTCGGTAGTTTTTTCACATTCTCACGGGCGATTCGTTCGATGCGGTCGAGCGTCATCTCATCCGAAAGGTGCCGTTCTTCAATCAATCGATACCCGTTCCCGCGGTCCAGCGCATAAAAAATAGCGGTCTCGGCCGTGTGCGGGGTGAATGCAAGTGTTTCTCCATTTTTTGTCGTCTTCGAGAAAGAGTTCGAACGAATGACCGGATAGATGGCATCTTCATTTCCCGTGAGGGAGATGTGATCATCCGCCTTCATCGCTGATTCGATATACTCGATGACTTCATCGACGGCAACCGTACCGCGTGTCTTAGCCTTTGCTACAATCGGCGCAAGGCGAATATTGACCCCAAAACGGTCAGATTTTCGTTCGACGCGCAGCACCTCATTCTCACGGTCGTAAGAAGTACGGTATTCCTCATTAAAATGCGATTCTAGATAACGTCTTAGCTCATTCCGTTCCATGAAGACTCACCCTAATCCGTTCAAGAAAGCTTCAACCTGTTCCGGCGTCTTCCGTTCACGACCGACGTAGCGATCAACCTCTTTGCCATTTTCAAACGCAACAAAGCTTGGGATGCCAAAAACATCAAGTTCTTGCGCAAGTTCCATGAACTCGTCACGATCGACGTAATAGAACGTCCATGCTTCAAATTTCTTTTCGATTTCTGGCATGAATGGGTCAAGGAATCGGCAATCCCCACACCATGTCGCTGAAAACATAAGGACACTTTTCGCTTCTTTTGCTTCCATATATTCTGCCATTGTGGATAGTCGTTTCATGATTATCACTCCTGTTCGTTTTTTCCTCACTTATAATAGCATAAGTCAAGTCACACATTCTGCTCTGCTGTTTGTTATAATCAAAGCCGAAACTAGTTGAAACAGGTGAAGCTGAATGAAATTAACACGCGAAACGTTAAACCCTGAAATGAAGCACCCTCTTGAACAGATGGTCGGTGTATTTGGAATGCTTGCCATTTTGCGATACGGCTACTTGTTTATTGACACTGATAAAACGAGACTAGAGATCTTGATTTGGCTCGTTGTCGGTTTCGCCGTCATTTATGTGCTCGAAAAATATCTCAAGAAATTGGCACGTCACTTACCCATCGTTCGAAAGCGTTTCTTGATCCCCATTTACGTGATTGTGCTCATGTTATTCTTAATCAGTTTCCGCGTCCCTCGTGAGACGGTTGAGTCCGTGAAAATGTGGTTCGGAATTGGATGAAAAAGAGCAACGTTCCTCGAAACGTTGCTCTTCTTTAGTAATCAATTTTTAAATCATTCGGTTGAATCCGACCGGTTCTTCGCAAGACTGCGTATACCGCGTAGCTCAATAGAGCTGGTCCGATTATGAGGAAACCAATGACGACGAGAAAGGTGTACCAAGTAAAGCCCATTGTTTCGAGCATGACGATTGGACCGACAAGCCCACTTGTTCCCATGCCCGCCCCCGCAGCGACACTTTCCAGTTCAAACAACAGAATCGCGATTGGTGCCAATACAGCACCGGCCATTGTCGGCGGAAGGAGAATCCAAGGGTTTTTCACAATGTTCCCGACTTGAAGCATCGAGGTGCCAATCCCTTGAGCAATCGCCCCACCGACTCCGTTATCACGATAACTCGTGATGGCAAACCCGATCATCTGAGCCGCACAACCGACAGTCGCTGCACCAGCGGCAATCCCATTCAAACCGAGCATCAATGCGATGGCAGCACTTGAAATCGGTGCCGTTAACGCAAGTCCCATCAATGTCGCGACGACCACTCCCATGAACAACGGCTGTTGCTCCGTCCCCCATTCAATCCAACCACCGAGTTGCGTCATGAACAGGCCGACATACTTGCCGATATACGTTGCTGTGAGATAGCCTACGGCAATCGTAGTGAACGGCGTCACTAGAATATCTAGCTTCGTCGATTTAGAGACGAGTTTTGAGACTTCGACCGAAAGAATTGTCGCAACGTAGCTTCCTGCCGGGCCGAACTCATATCCAAATGCCCCGACAACGAGCGCAGAAAACAAAATGAGCGGTGGCGCCTCTAGCGCATAGGCGATGGCAATCCCGATTGCCGGTCCGGTCAAGCTCATGGCAACATCCCCGATTTGAATCAATGTGGCACTCATCCCTGTGAACGTCGTCCCTTCGAGCTGACCTCCGATTGTTTTCATGATCAGACCGATGATTAATGTACTAAACAAACCTAGTGCCATATAACTTAGCGCGGTCACAAAATAAAGCGACGGGCTCAATGAGATTCCTTTTTTCTTGAACATAACATATCCTCCTTACCCTTATACAAGTGTCTTGTCATAAGTAATATACATGTATAAACACCTTTATCAGTATAAGACGTTTTCATGAAATAGCAAGAATATCCACAAAAAAAAACCGTTCACTCATCTTTCGAGTGAACGGAATGTTTGACTTAACGAGATGGACGTAGCGTTTCAAGTGTCGAACGATCAAGTCGCTTGACTAACGCTTTGAGTAACGCTTTTGCTGCATCATAGTCATCTGTATGAAGAATTGAAGCATGTGTATGGATATAACGAGATGCGACGCCAATGACGGCTGTCGGCACCCCTTCTCCGCTCATGTGCACGCGCCCCGCATCGGTACCGCCTGGTGAGACGAAATATTGTGTTTTAATGTTTTCGTCTGAAGCCGTATCGAGTAAGAAATCACGCATTTCAGGAGACATGATCATGACGCGATCTAGAATTCGAATCAAAGCTCCCTCACCGAGCTGACCGAACTCCGTTTTACTCCCTGAGGCATCATTTGCCGGTGAAGCATCGAGTACGAGTGCCACATCTGGCTGAATCAATTCAGATGCCGTCTGCGCTCCACGTAGTCCGACTTCTTCTTGTACGGTAGCACCCGAGAACAAGATGTTCGGGTGATCGGCTTTTGTCGTTTCCTCCAACAATTCAATCGCAAGACCGACGCCATAACGGTTGTCCCAAGCTTTGGCCATAATCTTTTTCGGGTGATGAAGTGGGGTGAATGCGCTCGATGGGACAGCAGGGACCCCTGGACGTACACCCCATGACTCTGCTTCTTCTTTAGAATCTGCTCCGATGTCGATAAACATCTGCTTGATGTCCATCGGCTTACCCATCGCATCTGGTCCTAACAAATGAGGCGGTGTCGAAGCGACGACACCCGGGATTTTACCGTTCGACGTGATGATGTCGAAGCGTTGTGCCATGAGCACTTGGCTCCACCAGCCACCGAGTGGTTGTATGTAAAGCATGCCGTTCTCGGTAATCCGTGTCACCATAAAAGCGACCTCATCCATATGTCCGGCTACCATGACTTTCGGTCCCGACTCATCTCCGACACGTTTCCCAAAAATTGATCCGATGCCATCCGTGACAATCTCATCTGAATGGGGTTCAATTCGTCCACGTACAAATTGACGAACTTCAGACTCGAACCCAGGAGCTCCTGGAAGTTCTGTTAGCGTCTTAAATAAATCTCTCGTCTTCTGATCCATCTTTCATCATCCTTTCCTAACCGTTCTTGTCTCATTATATACAAAAGTTTTGACAGGATGCGAATGCTTTTCATTCCATTCGGGTACAGGTTTTGGTACGATGTACATGATAGCCATAGTTCAAGGGGAGGTAGTCATATGAAAAAAAGGTATTGGTTTATTGGAATCGGGGTTGCCGTCATTGCCGCACTTATGACGAAAAAAGCTTTAGATGAACGTAGCTTATCTGCAGAAAACGCGTTAGAGTACACAAAACGTGCTTTCTCAGCAAAAGGTCATGTCCAAGGGGCATGGATTTCTGCATCACCGGAGATCTACACATACGACGGCCGTGAATACGACGTCTACAAAGGTGGCATCTCGGTTCTTGAGAACGATGAAGAGAAAACATATGAGTTTACAGTCGACTCTGAGACTGGCGCATTACTCGAATATGCATGATACGAAACCGACGAATGATTCGTCGGTTTTTTTGTTTAGTTCCCTTGAAAGAGTGGAAAATTGAAATTGGTAGTTTTCAATTTAAAAAAGGAGTGATCTCGCGTGAAGAAGCTAATCGGTGAAGCAAGTGAACTCGTATCGCAAATGGTTGAAGGGATGGTCCATGCCCATCCTGAAGTGTATGGTCGAGTCGACGGTGTGAATGTCATCTGTCGGGCTGACGGAGCGAAGTCTGGAAAAGTCGGTCTCGTCTCTGGAGGCGGTAGTGGTCACGAGCCAGCACACGCCGGATATGTCGGGGACGGTATGCTCGATGCGGCAGTTTGTGGGGAAGTGTTCACCTCTCCTACTCCGGACATGGTGCTTGAAGGAATCAAAGCAGCTGACGGTGGAAACGGCGTTCTCTTGATTGTGAAAAACTATTCCGGCGACGTGATGAACTTTGAGCTCGCCGCAGAACTGGCCGAAGGAGACGGCATCAAAGTCGACCACGTCGTCGTCGCAGATGACGTCGCCATTTCGAACAAAGAAGATCGCAGAGGGGTTGCCGGAACCGTCTTCGTCCATAAAATCGCGGGAGCTGCCGCTGCTAGCGGGAAGTCACTCGAAGAAGTCAAATCCATCGCCGAGAAAGTAGCGTCTCACGTTCGCTCCATGGGGATGGCAGTCGAACCTTGTTATATGCCGGTGAGCGGTAAACCTGGGTTCGACTTGAACGAGGAAGAGATGGAGATTGGCATCGGGATTCACGGGGAACGAGGTGTTGAACGGAAACCGACGAGTGATGTCGACCAAATCGTCGACGACCTCCTCAGTCACCTGAAAAAAGAAGTCGAGCCAGGAGAAGTTGCCGTCATGGTGAATGGAATGGGTGGAACGCCACTATCTGAGCTGTATGTGACGTATCATTTCGTTGCAGAAAAACTTGAAGCTGCTGGATATACCCTCAAACGAAAGTATGTCGGTAACTACATGACTTCACTCGAGATGCATGGGTTCTCCATCACGTTACTCCCTCTCGATGATGAGATGACGACGTATCTCGACGCTCCTTCAGCAGCACTCGGATTCAAAATTTAATAAATGAGGTGTTTGGTTTATGTTGACGATTGATCGGATGAAGCAGGCGTTACGCGACGCACAAGTTGGCATCGAAGAGCAAAAGGATACGTTGACCGATTTAGACCGGGCCATCGGCGACGGTGACCATGGGATCAACATGTCTCGTGGTTTTGATGCGGTCGCTACAATTTTAGATGAGGATTATGATTCTCTTGGAGCACTTAGTAAAAAGGTCGGGATGACCCTCATGTCGAAAGTCGGCGGTGCGGCCGGACCTTTATACGGTTCAGCTTTCGTGAAGATGGCAAACAAGTTCGGGGATGCGACCGAAGCGGACTTTGGCTTACTCAAGGAGGCACTTCAGGAAGGTTCGAATTCTATCAAAGCACGAGGGAAATCGGAAGTCGGCCAAAAAACGATGGTCGACGTGTGGGACCCGTTCCTCGAGCAAGTCCAACAAGGGGAAGATTATAAACAGAAATTAGACGCACTTGTCCAAAAAACAGAAGATATGGTGGCCACGAAAGGAAGAGCCTCTTATTTCGGAGAAAACTCTCGCGGAACCGTTGATCCGGGTGCCCTTTCTAGCTCAATCCTTTTGGCCGCGATTATGAAGGAGGTCGATTGACATCGTTGAATTGATCATCGTCTCGCACAGCGAAAAAATTGCGGAAGGCATCCAAGATTTGATGAAGGAAATGGCACCGTCCGTGCCCATTCATCTAGCTGGTGGCCTTGAGGATGGCGCTATCGGAACGGACGTGAATCGCATCTTATCAGCGCTCGATCAGGTCGAAGGAGAAGCACTTCTCCTCAGTGATATCGGATCGGCGACAATGAATGCGGAACTCGCCATCGATATGTACGAAGGTGACAAACATGTCGAATTTTTCGATGGTCCAATTGTCGAGAGTGCCTTCATCGCCTCCGTTTCTTCAGGAAATGGGATGTCACTAACTGATATCGTCGGACAGTTAAAACAACAGTAAAAAGTACCCCGTTCTCTTGAACGGGGTACTTTCATGTCTTATCTTGGGTTGTCATTCTTTTCATATACGGCATTCATATATGAACTTGTTGAATAGAAACGTGGTACAACCAAGAACAAAATGAGTGCTGGAATCGCAATCAATAGAAGCAAGACCAATACCGGTAACCAATAGACGATCTGTTGACCAAGCATGTCGATGTTCGCGTCCGCAAACTCTGAGGCTCCTTCTACTTCTACGAGATCCGCTGATGTAAGAATCTTGTTGTCTGTCGCATCAAAGTAATGGTACTCGGTTTTACGTGTGATGAAGATCCCATCACGAATCGTATCGAGCTCTACGACAGCCGCGATGACTTCGTTGCCGTTTGAATGGCGAAGCGTCTCTTCTTTGATGATTTCAGCTGTTCCTTCTTTATAGTCGTAATGCGTTGCTTTCAAATCCTCTTCGAGAGCGTCTAAGAACGCTTCGTTCGCTGAGGTATTCATTGGTGCGATTGTTAGAATGAAGATTACTGCAAGCAGGCTTGCCCATGCTTTTTTCAACATCCCCATGTTCCCCCTTCTCTTATTCCAGTTTAGCGTCATTCCTATTGTACCAAGAAGAAAGAAAAAAGTGTGAAGAAAATACTATTAAAATAAGAAAAAAGCGTGTCAATTTTTCGGACGGAAGACGGCTTCCATTCGGTAAATCGGCTGACCGAGCGCACTAAAGCGCTCTTCATACTCTGTTCGAATATTATCTTCTGGTTCATTGACATGTAAATCTAGTGAAATTTCTGTGAAGAACATCCCGTATTGACTCATACTCTGAAGCGAATATTCAAACAATCCACGGTTGTCCGTCTTGAAATGAATCTCTCCTGCTTTCGGAAGAATCGCTTCATATGTCGCCAAAAACGTCTTATACGTTAGACGTCGTTTCGCATGTCGTGTCTTTGGCCACGGATCGGAGAAGTTTAAGTATACGCGATCGACTTCCCCCGCTTCAAAGTAGTCGACGAGTCGTTTCGCATCGACCGTCAATACTCTCACGTTCGGCATCGGGGTTTCGACTAATTTTTGTACGATGGAAACGGCTACGCTCTCAAACAACTCGATTGCAATGAAGTTCACATCCGGGTGTTGTTTCGCCATCCCTAAAATAAATTGTCCTTTTCCTGAACCGACCTCGATAAAGAGCGGGTGGTCATTCCCGAATTCAGTGCTCCAGTTACCTTTCATCTGTTCAGGATGTTGAATAAATACATGTTCTTGAGCTTCCATATATTCTTTTGCCCAAGGCTTATGTCGTAAACGCATGAAAATCCTACCTTTCGTTCATCAAATGTTCAAGTTTAATGGGAATATGCACGTTACGGACGAGCAGTCCTCTTGCGATTATACACGAAATCATAGTTTAATGAACGTGAATCATCCTTCACAAGGAGGTTAAATACAATGAGTACTTTAGATCAGTTCCTTATTTTTTATGCAGCTCCACTGACGTTTTTTGCTGGTGTCATCGCAACGTTCGTTTGGGCTTACTTTATGAATCCAGATGACATTTAACACATTCAAAAAGGGGTGGCGAACAGCCATCCCTTTTAATTGATTCGTTCGTACGCCTCGTCCATCAGCTCACGTAATACATGAAATCCTTCAGTTCGCGCAGAGTCATTCTCTTCCCCATAGATTGTCAAAATCGTCTGGGCGATTGCATACCAATGCATTCGATTATGGAGCTCACTCGAGACACGTACCCCGTAATGAGAGAACCAGCGCTCCCACTCCACTTCATCCATATAGCTATATACAACCATCGCCAAATCGAACGCGCGGTCTGCAATGATCGCATCATCCCAATCCGTCAAGTAGAGTAGGCCGCTCTCATCCTCAATCCAATTATTATGGTTTAAATCAGAATGACAGACGACGAATTCTTGCTCGTCGACTTTTGGCAAATGGTGTTTTAGCCATTGAATGGCTTCTCCGATGATTGGGTCTGTTTCATCTTGTTCATATGCCTCACACTGACGGAGCAACAAGTGCGGCGTCACCGGTGTGTGGTTCAGCTGTTGCAACATGAATAATAGCTCTTTCGAGTTATGAATCTTTCCGAGTTGCGCCGCGACATCAGGTCGTTTCATATCTTCTGGTGAAAGTTCGCGGCCTTCGATAAATTGTTGGGCGCTTAACACGTCCCCATTAAACATTCGCTTTGTCCAAAGAAGCTTTGGTACGATTCCTTCCGCTGACAAGATCGCCAAAAACGGAGAAGAATTTCGTTTGACAAAAATCTTCTGTTGGCGCGTCGTCGCTACATACGCTTCGCCCGTAATGCCTCCGGCTGAAGCGACTGTCCACTCTTTCCCGAGCGCACCGACTATATCTGAATACATATTCATCACGCTCAAATCTTACTTGAATTAAAGAGATACAATCAACATCTTAACACGCGAGAATCGTCATTGACAACGACTCGACTTGAATGTGTGTTGGGTTTCGTGCGAGCGGAACGAGACTCGCCGTTTCTCCTTGAACGTATACGTTCCATTTCGCATCGCTCTCGAATGAAAGCGAGTCGAACGTACCGTTCACATAGACGCGTACCCGTTGCCACGCATCATAAGAATGACTGGCCGTCAATTCATAGATAATGACGCCAGGAGGCGATGGGAGAAACGTGAAATGGTCAATGACTTCTTGTCTGGAATCATACCGGAAACATGTATGGAGTCGCCGTAACTTCAAGAGCGTCTTCACATACTCGATGTCTTTGATTCGTGTGTCACGAAGATCCCAATCAAAATGATTGATGTGATCGGGTGAATTATAGCTATTTTCGACACCCTGTTTCGTCCGCCCAAACTCTTGACCGGCATGGATGAACGGGATGCCTTGGGATGTGATGACGACCGCATTAGCAAGACGTTGCATGGCAAGACGAGTCGTTTCATCGACTCCTTCACAAGACAACATTAACTTGTCATAGATCGTATAGTTGTCGTGAGCTTCGGCATAATTGATGGAATAAGTCGGACTCGGGAAACGACCGACCGTTACGTTCGGAATGTGGACGGCTCCAGTAAGACATTCTCGAAGTTCCCACTCTCGCCACTCATTCCCGGAGATGAATCCACGTTCCCTGTCATTAAACGTCGACCCCTTCAACGCATCTCGAATCATATCGTTGAAATGTCCGATGCGAGGCATGCGTGCAGCATTTTGTGACGTCGCCTTCAATGACTGTCCAAGCGGTGTCGCCAAGTCCCACCCTTCTCCATAGACGAGAATTGAGGGATCAACCTTATCGAGCGCGGCCCGTACTTGATTCATCGTTTCGACATCATGAATCCCCATTAAATCGAAGCGGAACCCATCCACTTGAAAGGTTGTTGCGAAATACGTCACGAAGTCGACAATCATACGTCGCATCATATAGCGTTCTGACGCCGTGTCATTCCCGACACCGGTTCCGTTCGCTATCGTCCCGTCGTGCTCGTATCGAAAATAATAGTATGGTACGAGCGCTTCAAGTGGGGATTGTTCTCGAATATAAATATGATTCATCACGACGTCTGTAACGACTCGAAGACCAGCTTGATGCAAGTCAGAGACGAGTGTCGCATATTCGAACACACGACTCATCGGCACATCCGGTCTTGAGGCATAACTTCCTTCAAGTCCGAACCAATGAATCGGATCATAGCCCCAGTTGTACGGCATACGCGTTGTCTCATCGACACTTCCAAAATCATGGACAGGAAGCAACTGGACATGAGTCACGCCAAGTTCTTTTAAATAGTCGAGTCCGGCACTATTGCCTTCCTTCGTCCGAACTCCTTTTTCAGATACCCCACCGTATAGTCCTTTCAATTGACTCATCGATGAGGGATGGCTTGTAAAATCCCGGATGTGCAGTTCATAGATGACGGCATCCGTTGCCTTCCATAAAGGCGGGCGCGCGGCTCGTTCGACCTGTTTATTGACAAATCGTGAGACATCTTGTAGTACGCCATACTCACCGTTCAAACTGACGGCTCGCGCATAAGGATCGACGACTTGCCTCGTATCGACCGGTGTTTTCACTTCTAAGCGATAAAACATACCTTGGAACGCTTGTGGTATTTCACCACTCCATTCCCCGCGTGCGCCGCGGTTCATGTGAAATCGCTCAATTTCTCTGTGATTCGTATCATCATGCACTGTAATCCACATGGATAAAGCAACCGGAGACCATACAGTCACTTCCATTCCGTGCGGCGTAAACGATACGCCGAGTGGGCCATCATATGAGAAACGACGTTCGAATTCCTCTGATCGGACGATTTCTCGTGGTACGACAACCGTCGTCTTATGACCCGGATGGCAGACGGTGTACAACGTTTCTAAAGAGATTGGTTCGTTTAAACGAAGGATTTGTTCGATCTTCCCGGATTCCGTCACAAACTGTTGCTCGACGAGATAGTCGACTGGGCGTCCATTCTGTTCGATTTGTACTGGAACGGATTCATATTCGCGCACAATCTCAAGTTGTATGGTCTCAAATGATACGAAAGACGCGCTCTCGATGGTCACATGTGAGGCGGTCTTTTGATCTGGTGTGTGATGCATATGCGTCCCTTCCTCTCAATCACTGATCCATGAATTGACGAAACGGCAACTTGGCAGTCACTTCTAATATGGTAGCAACGTCACGAATCTGCTGTGCTTTTACAATCGGTGCACGACCGTTCACTTGTTTCATCCATTCCGTATATTCATTACGACCGATATATTGGGTCGCTCGAACACTTGGAACGTTATCAAAATATCCATTTGTCGCAATGACGACTTTTTGTAGCACGCCCGCATAATGCGGTAGAACTTGACGAATCAGTTCCTCTGTCCGTGTCAATGCAATCAGCGGGTTCACTACACGGGTATTTTCCCCTTTCAGCGGTTGATGAACCCATGTCTTCTCTTTCGATATGTGATAGATGCTTCGATCGCCTTCAAGCCATTCTACGATATAAAGGTGCGTCGGTCCGACGATGACATGACTCAATTCAACCATCGCACCATTCCATTCGATGACCGGTCGGTACAAGAAAAAGTGTCGTTCGTTCCAATCGGTGCGCATCACACGATAAGCGAAGTCACGAATAAACGCCAGATGCGGTAAATCTGTCTCAAGCACCCCTTCACAAGCGAATTGAAGCTTTTGGATATGCCGGCGCTCTCGTAACAACTTTTGATATTGTGATTCAGAGAGCGGCTTCGGCTCCAATTCGATTCGTTCCGTCTTCGCCCAAAACTTCCACCACGGTCGGTCAATTTCGAGCACTTCGACCGGGTTTAAGCGATTGTTTTCATGAAGGCGCTGTAGACGTGCTGTATCGGATTCCACATATTCCAAATAACGATTATATTGATCTAATAAATCACGTTCATATTTTGAGATTACGTCAAAAATTTTAACCGGGATTGCCATATATCCTCCTCTGGCCGTCTTAGCGGAAATACGTCTACTGCTCGGTAAGCAGGTGTATGAGTCGGCTGTACTTCATATAAAATTAATTCTTCTACTGATTCCGTCGCGTGAAATTCAGGGGGGACGTATGGGACACGCTCCCCTTCGCCCCATTTTTTAGCGAGCGTCACGTGAGGGACAAACGACTTCCGGTCCAATCTTGGAATCACATCAACTAGTTCATGGCGGAGGGTATGCGCCAACCGTTGAAGGGGTTCGGAGTCATCCGGAACAATGGTCAAAACGCGGGGCCGATCTGGTCGCCCAAAATGGTCGATGGCTCGAAACTCCAACGTGAATGGTAATGTTTTCTCACAAATTCTACGCGTGATTTCTTTTACTTCGTCTAATTCATCCCCATCCACGCTTCCTAAAAATTGCACTGTCATATGGAACTCTTCCGGTCGATAGATTCTTCGATACGAATAATAAGGTAAGATGGTTTGCTGTACGTCAACCAATTCAGTCGCTTCAATGGGAATCGCAATAAAGTAATGCGTACTCATCTCATTCATCCTTTCAGGTTGCGACGTGACATTCCGATCCAAATCAACGCTCCTAGTGCCGTGACGATGGTATACATCCAAAACACGCCTAAAATATCGTCAAGTTCAATGATTTTACCACTCAGCATATTAAATCCAGCTGTCGCGAGCCCGGACGTCAATGCCATATATACCCCGATGGCCGTCGAGGAAACTTGCCGATCGACGAGCGTCCGAACGAATTGAAGTGCGACGGGAATCAAAAGTCCGACGACGAGACCTTGTGCAATCGCGAGGAGCCACACGACCCAAATCGGTGGTTCTAACGCAAGTACCCCGTTCCGAACTGCCGAGATGATAGCGGCCCCGACAAGAACGCTGACGTTTCCATAGCGTTCAACCAATTGGGACGCCACTTTCATAAACGGGATTTCAAATAACACTGCCACGAGGAATAGCGTTCCGACCAACGTCGTCGAGCCACCGCTGTTTGTCACGTAAAGGCCGAAATAATAGTTATTCGCGTAAATCGGTCCGAAGACGAGCATCCCACCACATAAGAAGAACACAAAGCGTTTGTTCCAAACAGCCGTCCATGAGAGCGGCGCCAACGTCACATCGCGAATCGAACTTTTCTCAGGAATCATTCGAACAAATACGCTGCCAAGTATTAGTAAAACAGCGCTCAACACGAATGTACTAGCTAGTCCCCACGTGCTATCAGATATTCGTCCCATTGCAAAGACGGCAATGGCAAATCCCGCTGATCCAAAGAGTCGAATTGCACCGTAATCAACTTTCGACCGCGTCGTATAGTCGAGTGTCATCATGTCCACAAGCGGGATGTGAGCACATTGGAAAACGGACCAAATCACCATAAGTATGACAATCCAAATGTAAGAGGTCGCCACTAAAAACGTGAGTGAAATGAGTGCGGCGCTCAGCATCGCCAAAATCAACCAGGCACGGACTCTCCCCGTCCGGTCGGTCAACATCCCCCACAATGGTTGAACACCGATGGATAGAATCGGTAAGATGGCCACCACAATCCCGACTTGGCTAGGTGTCAACCCAAACTTAGTTTGTGAAAAGTATAAGGTCATATAAGGGATCAATGCCCCTTGCGCGAAGAATATCGCGACGTATACAGACTGAAACAATCTTTTTTGCGCATCCAATGATAACTTCCTTCCTAAAGGACAGAGAGCCGACTATACCAGCCAGCTCTCCTTGTTTCTTATTTAGCGAGCTCGTAAATGGCCTCAGCATAGATTGCCGCGGCACGTAATAAATCTTCTATCTCCATATATTCATCGACCTGATGCGCCACATCTTTAGCACCTGGGAACAATGCACCAAATGCGACACCTGCCTCGAGCGAACGTGCATACGTTCCGCCTCCGATGGCCATCAAGTTTGCATGTTCTCCCGTTTGACGCTCGTACACGCCTGCTAGTGTCTTCACGAGTGGGTGATCTTCTGCCACATGATGAGGCGGCATATGTTGACGGGTCTTCAACTCGAACCCAAATGACAAAGCGATTTCACGTAGGTTTTGTAACCGTTCTTCGAATTTGGCCGTATACGGATAGCGAATGTTGACCGTCGCCGTACGCTCTTCTTCATTGTATCGGAAGACACCGCCATTAATCGTCAAGTCGCCCGTCTCATCGCTCGCTTCAATCCCAAGCGAAATCCCACGAGAATCGGCGAATACGTGACGAACGAATTCAACATAGCGCTCGCCTTGAATATCAAGTGGAAGATGTAACAAGAATCCAGCGAGGACGTAGGCCGCGTTGACCCCGTTATCCGGTTCCATCGCGTGCGCCGCTTTTCCTTTCATCGTAAACGTATATGTGCCACGGTCGTATTCACACGTTCCGTCCGCTTCATATTTTTCGAGATAGGCCTCGAACTTCTCCTCGAGTACCTCATCCGTCTTCAATTCGGCTTTCGCGAAGTCCGGCACCATATTCGGACGCTCCCCACTCGTGAATGACACGAGATGGTAGGCAGAACCTGGTACACGTTGAATCGGTAATTGAGTCAACACACCATCATACAACCCTTTTTCAGCATTGATGATCGGGAAATCCGCATCTGGCGCAAATCCATACGTCGGCATTTGTTCTTGTTTGAAATACTCGCGGACACAGCGCCATTCGCTCTCTTCATCGCAACCTGCAATCAAACGGACCCGCTTTGAAAGTGGTAGCCCGAGCTCTTTGACAATTCGTAGCCCGTAGTATGCAGCCATAGATGGCCCTTTATCATCGTTACTTCCGCGTGCCACAATTTTCCCATCAGTCGTGATGGTCGGGTTGAACGCGCCATACGTCCATCCATCCCCTGCTGGGACGACGTCAAGGTGACATAGGATGCCGACGATTTCCTCCCCGTCTCCATATTCCAAATGTCCCGCATAACCTCCGACGTCTTTTGTTTTAAATCCATCTCGCTCACCGATTTCAAACATGTAGTCAAGCGCTTGACGAACCTCCGGACCAAACGGCATGTTCGGCGCAGCTTTCGATTCATCGAGTACGCTAGGGATTTGAAGTAACCCTTTCAAATCTTCTAAAAATGCGTCTTTACGATTGTCGACTTCCTGTCTCCAATTCATGTTCATCTCCCCTTTTGCGAATGTTCTCTCCCTTACTAGTATATCCAAATGTATGAAAGACGAACATTCATTTAGAAAAGTTTTTTTCGTTCGTGTTTCAGCTTCTTTTCAATGTAAAAATATAATCTTCATTCGATATTTACGTTCATAATCAAATCTTTACAAACAGATTGTTCGTGCTTTCCACTTGCATTTTTGCTCAAGAGCGGTATACTAAAGGTGTAATTTTAGAAAATAACAATTTTATATTTCATTTTGTCGTCTGTAGGTATGGTTTATCATTATTCTACACATTGGGAGGTTATCCAATGAAAGGCTCAACAGATCGGATGTTAACGCGCATCAAGTCCATTTATTTGTTCATCAATGAAAGGGAATCCGTTACCACTTCAGAACTAGTAGAAGAGTTCGGCATCACGTCACGTACCGTGCAACGTGATTTGAACGTACTTGAGTACAATAACCTTGTGGAGAGCCCTAGCCGTGGCACGTGGACTTCATCAAAACGTTCACTCAAGACGGCAAATTGAATTGTATATGTATATTCAAGAGACCTGGCGTTCAGGTCTCTTTTTTATGAATGAAGGTTTTGTGGTTTTAGATTGTATCAATTGCTTAAGATGAGGTGATGATGTGAAAGAAGAAATAATGAAGTACATAGAGGACAATTTCCCAAACCTATCTGGAGAAGTCCATCTAAGATTCGAACTTGGCGAACCGTATAAAAACGGAACGGATGAGAGAATAGAGCAAGTTGTAAACAGAGTGACTACATTGTTCGAGGAAGTGTTTCAATCTGATGATTACATCCATATCTTTATCAAGGATTGGAACGAAACAGAGGACATCATGTTCGGGAATACCACTCCCGAATTTTTGTATGGTTTATTCATGAAACAACAGATTGAAGAAGAAACGTTATTTGAATTAAATGAAGATATTGACGAAATAACAGGGGAATTTATAGAAATCAAACATGAATATAAAGCAAAATTTGTATCCTCGCAGATCAAGTCAATCTCTTACGAGAAAATCCTTAGAGGTATAGGAAATTACGAGCAAGGAAGAGAACCTTCAATTGGACAAGCTGTTTACTTTATTAGCACCGAAAAGAACATCGTGTTTCATATGTACGATGATCGAGGTTGTATCATAAGTTCAAATGAAGTTGAATCACTTGTTCCTTTGTATCACAGATATAACGACTGGTTGGTTGACTCTTGGCGTGATGATTTTGATGCCATTTTCAAAAAGATATAATCGAAAAACAGAGCTTTTTATACAAAAAGAGAATCCGTCCCATCAGACAGATTCTCTCATCTTCTTATGATTGAAGAAACAGTTGAACTTCTTCTTCCGTCAACTCACGATATGCCCCGAGCTCAAGCGTCTCATCGAGTTCTAACTTTCCGATTTGAACACGCTCCAATCGTTCGACATGTTTGCCGACCGCCGCGACCATTCTTTTCACTTGGTGATATTTCCCCTCAGACAACGTGAGGCGAATGACCGACCGACGTCCGCTCTTGCTCAGTATTTCAAGACGGGCCGGCTTCGTCGTATATCCGTCCTCTAACTCGACCCCATTCGCGAACGTCTTGATATCCTCTACTGTCATCTCCCCGTCGACCTCGGCGATATATACTTTGTCGACGTGCTTGCGAGGTGACATGAGCGCATGATTGAACGCGCCATCGTTCGTGATGAGGAGCAGTCCCGTCGTATCCTTATCGAGACGACCGACCGGGAAGAGGTCATAATGGGCATACTCTGGATCAATCAACTCGATGACTGTCGTCTCGACTTGATCTTCAGTCGCACTGATGACCCCTTCCGGCTTGTTCATCATGAAATAGATGTAGGGACGATACTCAACCACTTCCCCGAACACCGTGACTTTCTCTGATGCTGGGTCGACGTGCCGTTTCGCATCTTTTACAGGTGTCTCATCGACTCGCACTGCCCCTTGTTTCAATAAGATTTTTACATCTTTTCGTGAACCATATCCCATGTTCGATAGCAATTTATCAATTCGCATTATCCGTTCCTCCGATATTCAAAGCGTTTCCCTAGTAATTTCCCTGCGAGATGGCTCCGCCACCCGAGGTATCCATATACGAGAACGCCGATTGTCACTCCCACGATTGTCGCAAAGATGTCGTTCCCCCAACTCGCTTCATCATTCATTGTGACGAGAAGAGAGAGGAAGACGGCTGCGAACATCGCCCCACCCATCAAGAACATCAAGATGGTACGACGAAGCAGTTGCTTATATGGGAAGTGGAGCGTTCGTTGAATCATCCACACCATGAGAATAATGGCCACGATGTATCCAGCGATGGTCGCGTACCCGGCTCCGATTCCGCCGAGCCAATAGACGAGCGGTACGTTCAATGCAAGTTTCGTCAACAGTCCCATCGATGTGGCAAAGATGGTGAAGTACTGACGGTTGATCCCTTGGAGGATCGCAGCCGCGACCGAGTAATAGGCCAAGAAGAATGCACTTGGTGCGTAGTGGAACAAGTATACCCATCCTTCACGGTCACCCGGGAACAAGGTGCCAAACAATGGCTCCGCAAGTGCCACGAGACCAATGACCGCAGGAATCGTCACGAAGAACGAGACTTGGAAAATATGGTTTACTTGATTTCGAACTTTTTGCATGTCCCCTGTCGTGAACGAACGAGTCACAAGCGGAATCGTCGCCATCGACACACTCGCTGCCACAGAGACTGGAATCAACACAATTTTATGGGCGTTTCCGGTCAAAAAGCCATACGCTGACGTCGCTTCAGAAACGCTCGCACCCGAGCTGAGTAACGTATTGACCATCGTCAATTGGTCAATCAATTGATAGAGAGGGGTCGATACCCCGACCATCACGATTGGAATTGAATAGCTAAGCAATTCAAGCAATAACGATTTCATCGAGCGAACCGGTGTGCCCGCTGGATTCTCTGTCTGACGATGAATGTCCTTCCGACGCTTCCAATACATGATGAGCACGGCGAAACTACCGATTGCCCCGATGAACGCACTGAACGTCGCAATCGTGACCGCGATGACTTTCAATCCGTTCAATTCAGTCGTTTCAACGGATTGCGTCCCTCCGAGGGCATTGGCAATCGGTTGAATGAAGTTTGAATCCGCAAAGACGAACAAGACGAGCATCGTTCCACTGAGAAGGAACAGGATGCGTACAATCTGTTCGACGACTTGTGAGATTGCCGTCGGAGCCATATCTTGATGTCCCTGGAAATAACCGCGTACCATACTCATCGCCGGGATGAGCAGTAACGCAAAACTGACGCTTCGTGTCACGAGGGTGAGCGAGTCAATGTATTGCTGATTGTTCTCCGAGTTTCGGACCATCAGTTCGGATAGCCATGGTGCCGCAAAAAAGAGTAATAAAAAAGCGACGACACCGGTCGCAAGCATCAGCTTCATCCCTTGTCGGAACAGTCGTTGACTCGTCCCGTATTCTCCTAGTGCATTATATTTTGCGATAAATTTCGAAACGGCGACGGGGATCCCTGCCGTCGAAATGGAGATCATGATCGCATAATACGTATATGCCGCTTGATATAATGTCACTCCGGCAATCCCGACCATCGCTTGGAACGGGAACGTGTACAATAGTCCTAACATTCGGGAAATCAAGTTTCCCGCTGATAAAAGAAGCGTTCCTTTGACGAAGGAGGCTCTTCCAGAATCTTGTTTGGCGCTTGATGACATGAGGTACCTCCATCTATAAATCAACGATTTCAATGAATTCGGTTTTACAAAACAACCGCTTCTCATTATACTCTTACTGTTACGGATAATAAAGTTACGATAATTTTACTAATCATATAGATGAAGAAATGAGGAGATACCCTATGAAAGATGTCATCGTCATCGGTGGAGGACCGAGCGGGCTCATGGCAACGTATGCAGCGGCAAAAAGTGGCGCTTCGACCTTGCTGATTGATAAAGGTTCAAAACTTGGTCGGAAATTGGCCATTTCAGGTGGAGGACGTTGTAACGTCACGAACCGAAAGCCAATCGATGAGTTGATTCAGTTCATCCCAGGCAATGGTCGTTTCTTATACAGCGCCCTTGCTCAGTTCGACAATCAATCGATTATCGACCTCTTCACTGGATTCGGGATTCCGCTGAAAGAAGAGGATAATGGGCGCATGTTCCCTGTGACGGATAAGGCACAGGATGTGGTCAACACGTTGCTTCGGGCGATTGAAGACCTCGGCGTCGAGATTCGAAAAAAGGCTGAAGTCAAAACGCTACATTTTAATGAAGAAAACGAGTTTCATGCGGTCGAGTTGATGGACGGTGAGATGCTCGAGGCAAAAGCTTGCGTCGTCGCGGTCGGCGGTCAGTCTGTCCCGCACACCGGTTCGACCGGGGACGGCTATCCATGGGCAGAGAAGGCCGGACATACCATCACGGAACTCTTCCCGACAGAGGTGCCCATCAAATTGAACGATTCGTTCATCGGAACGAAACAACTTCAAGGATTATCGTTACGGGACGTCGCATTGACGGTACACGGCAAAAAAGGAAAGGCCATCAAGACGCACCAAGGCGACATGATCTTTACCCATTTCGGGATCTCTGGTCCAATCGCACTCCGTTGCAGTCAATATACGATCAAAGAACGGAAGCGCAGCAAAGAACAGGTCGTCCTCTTGTCACTCGACTTCTTCCCGGACACGTCACGAGATGCGCTCGTTCAGGAACTGTGGAACCAAGTACAGAGCCAACCGAAGCGTGCCGTTAAAAACGTATGGAAAGGCTACATCCCTGAGCGACTTCTTGACTTATTGCTCGAAGAACTCGCATTTGGAGAAGAAGATGCGAGTCAGTTGAAAAAGCAATCCGTCATTGATTTCGCAACACGTTTGAAAATGTTCGAGATGCACGCCGTCGGGACACTCGACTTTGATAAAGCGTTCGTCACAGGTGGCGGCGTTTCGGTTAAAGAAGTTGCACCACAGACGATGATGTCAAAGAAGGCACCAGGTCTCTTCTTTGCAGGTGAAGTACTCGACATTCATGGATACACAGGTGGCTACAACATCACGGCCGCCTTCACAACGGGACATTGCGCCGGATCGCATGCAGCCGAACTGGCGACAGGGCGGTAAAAGGTTCGGTCAAACGCATCGTCTGCGTTCTATCATGATCACTAAACAATTAAAAGGTTTGATCCTGTCTCATTCAGGGTCAAGCCTTTTAACATTCTTTTCAACTTAATTTTCCAATTCCATCACATCTCGATACTTGTATTTTTCTAAAATCTCATGATCTTCTTTGAAGGTCCATTCGGGAATCGACAGTTCTGGGTGCGCCGTCAAATAGTCATGGAGCACATCCCTCCCTAGAATATAGTTACTCCAACGTGGCATATCTTTTTGATAATTACCGACTACAAAATCGGTGAAGGACGTTTCATAATCATTCACTCGACTCGCAATATGTTTCATGGTCGCTTCATCAACGTCTACATACCACGGTGGCGTTACCCCTTTGACAATGCGGTCGGCAAACGCATCCGCTTTCCCTTCAATAATCACTGACTCGAGAATCGAACTCAGGTTATATTCGTTTTGATCACGAAGAATCAGATGATGGTATTCATGAGCCATCGAATGGGCTAACACACCTTTGTCAAAATCTGTATCAAGAAACAAGATGAAGGTGTCTTTATACGCTTGGGCGCCTACCCCTTCAATCGGTCCACTATCGTAGAAGAATTCAGGATTATACGGTGCGATAAACACCATGCCCTTCTTTTTAGGGAGAATTTGATTTGAATCTGCATATGTCGATGCAATAATCTCTTTAATCTCGTCATGCTGCTCGATTAATTTGTCTAACTGCTTCAGCAATTGTTGCTTATGAGGAGTCGGCTTTAGTGAAAAGCTCGTTTTTAATATAGATGTATCGATCTTTTCTTCCTCTCCGACTTCCCCTATGTAATCCAATACATATTTTTTGAAGTTTTGTTTATTTTCCTCCGCATCGGTTGTTTCAAGGGATGCGTTCAAATATTGTTGGTATTGGGTATAGAGTGGGATGATTGTCAATTTATTCTCTTCATTGATTTCTATCGTTTCGATTGAAACGTCAGGCTCTGATTTTTTAGATTCTAACTCTTTTTCATCCTCACTACATGCTGTTAATAGAAGTGCTGAACTACAACATAGAATACCGAATAGCTTTTTCAGTTAAATGACCTCCATATCAATGATCAATATACCTCATTCGCTTACTTATGTTAAATTATACCATTAATTACTCCCATAACCTTTCCAATCCCATCTAATATCAGCATGTCATCACTACCATCACAACAAAAAACGGCTTGAACCCATTCTAGTGAGGGCTCAAGCCGTTTGTGATTATTCTTTCCCTGCGATTTGACGACGCACTTCTTTTTCGAGCTCCGGCTCCGGTGGCATCCATCCTTCAGGTTTCATGACTTTATTGTCCGACTCGCGTAAGATCGGCTTCCCGTCCGGTCCAAGTTTCGCCATATTGGCGCGCTGGACGATTTCAAACAACGGAACGGGATCAAGTCCGAGTTCAACAAAACTGCCCATCACAAAGTATAACGCATCCGTCAATGCATCCCCTTGTCCGACGAGGCGTTCCACATCATCCGACGGAGGAGCGTCTTGCAACGATTTTTGGACGGCTTTCTGGAATCCTACTTGGAATTGCTCGATGGCTTGTAAAAACTCTTCTTCCGATTGCGATGATTGATGCAAAAACTCGACGACCGCTTCCTCTGCCGTCCACACCGAACGCTTCGTCGCGCGATCAAGCGTCAACGGTTGCGGCGATTTTGCTCCTGGATGTCCAAAAGTTTCATGAAATTGTTTCACTTCTTCAAAAAAATAACGCTTGCTCATTTGTCATTCCCCCATGATCAGTCCACGGACACGAACGCATCCAAATCGAATACTTCCGGGTGGACGATTGCAAAGATTTCATTGTCTTGTAAAAACATACCGGTCGAATCATACACACGAGGCGTCACCATCTGACCGTTGATGGTCCCTTCTTCTGGGTTGACCGTATAGAGAACGAGCTCCTCAGAGTCGAGCACGTAGATGCGTCCTTGCCTCTCGACTAGCCCAACTCCTTCGAACCGTTCGAATTTTTGCTGGATGGAAGCACTCATCCCGTCAGCAGATAACGCTTGTCGTGAATCAAGCATCCATTCGGTCTCGGGCTCTTGTTTCTCTTCTTCCGCGTCTTGTTCGTTCGACTCATTGTCAGGCGCGTCTTCAGTTGCAGCCGTTTCGCTTGAGGCATTGTCATTCGTCGAGACGTTTTCTGTCGTTGAATCTTCCGATGATTCTTCTGTTTCTTGAGTATTCGTGTCAGCGTCAGTCGACGTTTCTGATGATTTGTCATCGGCCGGAGTCTCCGGTTCGATCTCCCGTTCTTCGACATAAAGGAGCTCAAGGTCCGGGGTATCCGCCAATCGGTTCATCATGAACAGCCGTTTCGTTTCCCGGTCATACCCAAGACCAAAGATTCGGTCTTCCGACACGAGTCCTTTGATTTGTTTACGTGGCCGCTCGACCCAGCGTCCTTCTTCTCGCTCGATTGTAATGAGCGTACCGTTCGCTGTCACCGCATACACAAGATTTTCTTCGACCATGCGCATCCCGATAAAGTCATCGAGGCGCTGTTTGCCTGAATTCTCAAGTTGGAGCACAGAGTTGACGCGCGTCCCGTTTCCGCTCACTTCAAAAAATTCAGCTTGTTCGGTTAAGACCAAATACGCCCCGATTGTGTCACTGTAATACACTTCATCGATTTGACTGATTTGTTCGAGGGCATCGGTCGTATCGATATCTTCATCATCCTGCGCAGCTTCCACGGGTGGAAGTGAGGCCGTTTGATGACTCGTTTGAATATCAATTTTTTCAAATGTCGAGGCGACCTGTCGTTGAATCTCTTCATCTGAAAAGACAAAAACATAACAAAGGATCACACCGACCACGACAGCACATAATGTCGTGTATAGCACATAAGAACGTTTCATGGACATGTCGTCCCCTTCTACTTCAGTATCGCCCTTTAGTGTATCAAAACCGTCAATAAAAGAAAATGACCTCACCAAAAAGAAAAGAATGTGCGACAATGTCACACATTCTTTTTGTTAGCCAACTACAATATTAACGAGTTTTCCAGGAACGACAATGACTTTACGAACCGTCTTGCCTTCTGTGAACTCTTGGACACGCTCGTTCCCGAGTGCTTCCGCCTCAAGTGCTTCTTTTGATGCGTCACGCGAGACGTGCATTTTCGCACGAAGTTTCCCGTTCACCTGGATGACGACTTCAATCGTGTCGCTCACAAGTTTTGACTCATCGTATGTCGGCCAAGCCGCATACGTCAACTCTTCTGTCATGCCCATCTTCTCCCACAACTCTTCAGACAAGTGCGGCGCGACCGGTGAAAGCATCTTGATGAAGTCGGCCATTTGCGATTTCGGCAACGTCTCTTGTTTGTTCGCTTCATTGACGAAGACCATCAACTGCGAGATTGCCGTGTTGAAGCGAAGGGCTTCATAGTCCTCCGTGACTTTTTTCACCGTCTGATGATACGTGCGTTCAAAGTCTGCAGTCGGTGCCACGTCTGCGAAGTTCGTCTGATCGAATAAACGCCAAACGCGGTCGAGGAAGCGACGTGCCCCGTCAAGACCATTCGTCGACCATGCGATTGCTGCATCAAGTGGTCCCATGAACATTTCGTAAAGACGAAGTGTATCGGCTCCGTGCGACTTCACGATATCATCCGGGTTGACGACGTTCCCACGAGATTTCGACATCTTCTCGTTGTTCTCCCCGAGGATCATCCCTTGGTTGTAGAGTTTTTGGAACGGTTCGTTCGTCGGGACGACACCGATATCGTAAAGAACTTTATGCCAGAAACGTGCATAGAGCAAGTGAAGAACGGCATGCTCCGTACCCCCGATATACAAGTCGACTGGAAGCCAACGCTTGAGTTTCTCAGGATCCGCAATCATCTCTTCGTTATCTGGATCGATGTAACGGATGTAGTACCAGCAGCTACCTGCCCATTGTGGCATCGTGTTCGTCTCGCGACGACCTTTTTCCCCTGTGACCGGATCTGTATACGTCAACCACTCTTCTGCGTTCGCAAGTGGCGACTCACCTGTACCAGATGGTTTGATTTCATCGATGATCGGAAGTTCGAGCGGAAGTTCTTCGACCGGTACCGTCTTCATCGTTCCGTCTTCCATATGGACGACCGGAATCGGCTCGCCCCAGTAACGTTGACGGCTGAACAACCAGTCACGAAGACGATATGTCGTCTTCGCACGCCCTGTGCCACTAGCTTCGAGCTCTTCAATGATCGTCTTGATGGCATCGGCTTTATTAAGTCCGTTCAAGCTACCAGAGTTGACGTGCTCACCGTCTTCGACGTAAGCCGCCTCTTCCACGTTTCCACCTTTGACGACTTCACGGATCGGGAGGTCGAACGTTTTCGCAAACTCATAATCGCGCTCATCGTGTCCAGGAACAGCCATGACTGCACCTGTCCCATATGTCGAGAGAACGTAGTCCGCTGTCCAAATCGGAAGTTTCTCGCCGTTCACCGGGTTGATCGCATAAGAGCCCGTGAAGACACCTGTCTTCTCTTTGGCAAGGTCTGTACGCTCGAGGTCCGTCTTCTTCGAGACTTCCTCAATGTATGCTTCGACTGCCGTCGATTGTTCCGGTGTCGTGACCACTTTCGTGAACGGATGCTCTGGTGCGAGTGTCACGTATGTCGCCCCGTGAAGTGTATCTGGACGTGTTGTGAATACCGTGACGATCTTATCATGACCGTCGACCTTAAAGTCGACCTCGGCACCGACCGATTTGCCAATCCAGTTGCGTTGCATCTCTTTCACGCTCTCAGGCCAATCGAGACCTTCCAAGTCTTCAAGCAAACGCTCTGCGTATTCTGTGATACGAAGCACCCACTGCTTCATCGGGACACGGTAAACAGGGTGGTTCCCACGCTCTGACAAGCCATCGATGACTTCCTCGTTCGCAAGGACCGTACCGAGAGCCGGGCACCAGTTGACCGCAACTTCATCGACGTATGCGAGATCACGTTCGAAGAGTTGCGTGAAGATCCACTGCGTCCATTTATAGTATTTCGGGTCCGTCGTGCTAATTTCACGGTCCCAATCGTATGAGAATCCGAGTTCTTTCAACTGACGGCGGAACGTCTCGATGTTGCGCGCTGTGAATTCACGCGGGTCGTTCCCTGTGTCGAGTGCATATTGCTCGGCAGGAAGACCGAATGCATCCCAGCCAATCGGATGAAGAACGTTATATCCTTGCATCCGTTTCATACGAGCGATGATATCCGTCGCCGTATAACCTTCCGGGTGACCAACGTGAAGACCTGCACCGGATGGGTACGGGAACATATCAAGGACATAGAAACAATCCTTCTCCGGGTCTTCTGTCGTTTTAAATGCTTCTTTCTCTTCCCAACGCTTTTGCCACTTCGGCTCGATTTCTTGATGTTTAAAATAGCTCAACATTCTTCCTCCTCTGCATAATAAAAAGCCTTCCGTCCCCGAAAATGGGACGAAAGGCTTGAAAGCTCTCCGCGGTACCACCCATGTTGCATTGCTGCCACTTGAGACGCCGGTAACGAGGCGTAACCCCGGTTTTCCCTACTCGTTTCAGGAAAACAGCTCCAAGGCGAGTTCACAACATCCGCTTATCGATTCACACCATCCATCGACTCTCTTTGAAACGGAACGTTCGCTACTAGTCCTCTTCAACGCTTGCTATTCATCGTAGTCTATTTTAGCCCATTCTGAAATTCAACGTCAACTTGAAGTTTTCAAGCTTTGACTTGTTTTTGCGTTGAGATGGTTTTAACAGCAAAGAACGCAATTAATCCGAATCCCACTTTATTGATTAAATCCGCAACGTTGTAAATCAATTCGCGCACGAGCTGAACTTCAATCCCTGTTGCGAACAATGTCACCGCATAGCCGATTGGGTAAATCGCCCACCCAATCAAAATGAAGAGACGCATGTTGAGTAACGCCTTCCGAATAGGTGGAGGTGACGTCTCCGCCGCTTTCGTGACGTTCGTGAAGAGCAAGTAAATGATATAAAGCCACGCAATACAACCTACAATATATCCCCAAAGTCCAAGTTGCGTGAATCCGCCGTTCAAGTTAATGGACGACTCGCCGAGATAACCGGCAACAATCATGATGATATCCGCGATAATCAACTTCGTTAATAAACCGGTCTTCATCTTCCCTTGCAGGCTAAGCAGTAGCGGAAACTTGATTAAGAGTAAGGGTGTCGTGACAAGCCAATCGATATACCGAATCTCCGTCGGAAACCCGGTGATTTCCGATAGTAATCCAGAATCGCCGACCGCATCCTTCATAAAGTAATAATGAATCGCTGCTACAAACGTAACGAGTGCCGCCACCGTCGCGACCGAACGGTACTCGGGATCCAGACTGCTCCGCTCAACGAGAAAATACAAAGTCGCAGCCGCCATTCCTACAAAACCAACCCAAAACATATACTGCGTTGCCAACACGAGTAAATTGACTTCCTCGTTCATCATGCCCATCCCCTTCAATGAGAATTGACCGACAACAACATATGTGGTGAAAGGATCCTTCACCTAAATTTTATCCTCGAAAGTCAATAGGTCGAAGCTTTAAATCTGTAGAGAATATGCGCAAAGTCACGAATTTTGAACATTTAATGAACGAATGCGTAAAAAGACAATGTTAGCTGTGATAATCAGCAAAATAATCAATGTAAATACTGCATTCATGCCGAACGCGTCGAATAATAAACCGGAGAACGTCGGTCCAATCATTCGACCGACGGATGCTGCGATATTGACGAGCCCTTGGTATTGCCCAGCTTTCCCAGGTGGGGCAAGCTTCGCCGCAATCGTCGGAACAGCCGGCCAGACAAACATCTCCCCGATGGTCATGACAACCATCGCGACCATGAACATCCCGAATCCACCAGCGAATGGGACAATCAAGAACGCACCGAGGAAGATGGATGCCCCGATGATCAATTGACGTTTTAAGTCGTCCTCAAACTGTCGTAAGACGCGGTTGAGCAACGGTTGTGCGAAGACAATCATCGCCCCGTTCACTGTCCAAAGGAGTGAGTATTGACTGATTGTGACGCCGAGATCTTTCGAGTGAACCGCAATCGTCCCCTGCCATTGAACATACACGAACCAAAGCACCGCATAACCGACGGCGACATACCACATCGATTTCATCGTCGCACTCGATAGTGACGTGGCGGCCGTTTCTAGTTGCGACTGAACGACAGGACGTGCCGGGTTTTTCAAATAACGCAGTCCAAACAAGAGCACCACGACAAATAAGACCGATAAGAAGAAGTTCGCATAAAAAATCCACTCGATGTTAAATCGAGCGATTTGACCACTCATTGCCGTACCGAGGGCGACCCCCACGTTTTGCGCGACGTAAATCGCATTGAACGAACGGCGTCCCCCTTCTGGCCAAATGAGACCCGCAAACGCATATACGGTCGGAAAGACGAGTCCACCTGAAAGACCGATCAATCCGAGCCATACGAGATAGCCGAAGAACGTGGCATGAAACAGTAAAAATCCAAGCGAGCTCGCGAGCAAGAGACCGACAGAAATCATCAACGTCGTCTTCCCACCGATTCGATCGAATAGCGTCCCTCCGATGTAGTTCCCGACAATCGCGAGTGCCGAGTTCACAAGAAGCGCCACCCCAGCAAGCGTCATCGACTCACCTAAAAAATCATGAATATACAGTGTGTTAAATGGCCATAAAAAAGACGCCGCCGTTGTATTGAGCGCCATCGCAATGACTAAAATCCATACCGAAATTGGCATTTTATTGTTCACACCAAGTCCTCCTTTCATTCTTCTTTCACATTAAAAAAATCGGCACAAAAAGGCCGAATCGACAAGATTTCCTTATCAAACCTAAACGAACGCCAACGAAGTGTCAAGAAAAATTACTTATTATGAAGTTTTGTCATTTTCCGTTTGTGATAGGATGAGCAAGGAAGGAGAGATGAACATGAATCCATTCGGTCAAAATCGCTACCATACACTAAATGAGGCGTATCGCCGAGAGTACGGGGGCAAGGTGTTTAAAGTGCCACTCGATGGTGGCTTCACGTGCCCGAACCGTGACGGACGTGTCTCAAAAGGCGGATGCACCTTCTGTTCGGACGATGGAAGTGGTGATTTCGCGGGAAATGCTTGCGATCCGATTCCCGTTCAATTTGCAGAAGTGAAGGCTCGTCTCCACCGGAAGTGGAAAAATGCCAATTATATTGCTTATTTCCAAGCGTTTAGTAATACGTATGCACCAGTCGAGCGGTTACGTGAATTGTATGAACCGGCACTAAATGAGGATGGGGTCGTCGGTCTCTCGATTGCGACACGTCCTGACTGCTTGCCGGACGACGTCGTCGCCTATTTAGCAGAGTTGAATGAACGGACTTCCCTTTGGGTAGAGCTTGGTCTTCAGACCGTACACGACACCACCGCTAAAAAGATCAATCGCGGGCACGACTATCAATCGTTTTTGACCGGTCTTGCGAAACTTCGCCGTCACAATATTCGTGTCTGCGTTCATATCATCAATGGCCTCCCAGGTGAGACACCAGAGATGATGCTCGACACGGCACGAGAAGTTGCTAAAATGGACATACAAGGAATCAAGATCCATTTACTTCACGTCTTGAAACACACACCGCTCGCCCGTCAATATGAGAAAGGACTGCTCGACTTGATGGAGGAAGACACATACGTCTCCCTCGTCTGTGATCAACTCGAACGGATTCCTCCCGAGGTGATCGTCCATCGTTTGACAGGAGACGGTCCTCCCGACCTCTTGATCGGTCCGCTATGGAGCCGTCACAAGATGCAGGTGCTAAACAAGATTCGTGCGGAATTGGAGCGCCGGGATTCTTTTCAAGGAAAAAAGAAGGATGAGATGTATGGGATTAATGAGAGTACTACCTTTTGCAAAACAATTACTACATGACCATCTCGAGGAAGGTCAGGTCGCCATCGATATGACGGCCGGGAACGGACACGATACGTTGTTCTTAGCGAATGCTGTAGGCGAGACAGGACATGTCTATGCTTTTGATATCCAATCAGAAGCTGTAGCAGCCACAAAGGCGCGGGTTGAAGAAGCGGATGTCAGTGAACGTGTGACCGTGATTCATGATAGTCACGATACGGTCCAAGCGGTCGTTGAAAAGGAAGCGCGTCCGATCACCGCGGCCGTCTTCAACTTAGGGTATTTACCGGGAAGTGATAAATCGATCACGACACACGGAAATACGACGATTGCCGCATTATCCCAACTATTAGACGTCATGGCTGTCGGTGGCGTCATCGTCATCGTGATTTACCACGGACATGAAAGTGGGAAAGTCGAACGAGACGAGGTGCTTCATTATGTAGAGTCCCTCGATCAAAAACAGGCAGGCGTCCTGCGTTATGGATTTATCAACCAAGTCAATCATCCCCCATTCATCGTGGCGATTGAAAAACGTGCATAAGAAAAAGGCGGCTCATTAGAGTCGCCTTCTGTCATTCTTGAATCAATTCATAAAACGTCATGAGGGTTTCCGCGAATTTCGTGTTCAATCGTTCGTAACCAAAGTGTGGGAATCCTTCCAATCGCCGGATATACACTTGGTCCCCACCGATTTTTCGACAAACATTCAACGTCAACTTCACGTCCGCAAACTGGTCGTCTGGTGCATAGAAACAGGCGAGCGGAAGGCGTGGCAGATGCTTCTTCTCTTCCTGATGCTCGACGATTTCTTCTTCGATCTCCCGATATTGCGCATATGTGATTTCTCCGAATCGGGACGACTCGTCTCCGCCGCCAGTAAATGTCATCATCCCAAGTGGCAAGTCAGGACGAAAACGGTCGACAGCACTTGCGACGACTTGTTTCAACCCACCGATTTGACGAGTGGCATGCCAATCAAACAATGGGGAGATATATGTGAGACTCCCGAGTGGCACATCGTACTCCTGTAAAAGGCGATTCGTTAAGAGTGCGCCAAGACTGAATGCCACGACATGAATCGGTAATTTATATTCTCCTGCCTCGCGCAATGCTCGCTTGATTAGTTGCTTATGGTCACCCGCCGTCAATCCAATCGATTGTTCGCGGACGACGATGACTTCATACTCGTCTTCGAGCCGTCGAATAAAGTTCTCGCTGATCCGTGACGTGAATTGTAACGGATACACGATGACGATGACTCCTTTTCGTACTTCTTCATTTGCCATACAGCCGTCACCTCGTTTATAGACTACATTCATTGTATCAAAAAAACATCAGCCGCAACTGATGTTTAAATAAAATCCGTCTGGAGGCTTAGCTCGGGTCATATCGTAAATGGATGAGTTCCATCGGGCGATCATACACCTCTTCCTGGATGCGATTCACTTCTTTGAAAGATTGATGCAAGAGGAAGGCGATTGCTTGCTCATTCGAATTCTCAACGTACACTTCCATCGGCTGTTCTTTTTTCGATTGAAGGTGGGCCAAAAAGGCTGCGCCGTAGCCGTTTCGATGATAATCGGGGTGCAGATAGAGGCGGAGCATCTCCCACATGTCACCGCGATCGATGGCATGACAAAATCCGATGACATCTTCTTCATATTCGCCAACGATAAAATACTGTTCTCGTGCTTCTTCACTTGAACTGATTGCTCGTACAATCTCTTCTTGCCGATACGCGCGTTCCATCGCTCTCGTTCGATTGGAATCATCCTGTGAAATGGTCGCCAGCGCGATGTTCCGAATCAGCGTCGCATCTTCTGGCACTGCTTCCCTCATGTTCATGACAGCTTCCCCCTTTTGGCCAATCTATTTGTATCATTCCCTATCCCGGTGTTTTTAT
The DNA here is from genome assembly GCF_018617235.1 of Exiguobacterium sp. s132. GTDB lineage: Bacteria > Bacillota > Bacilli > Exiguobacteriales > Exiguobacteriaceae > Exiguobacterium > Exiguobacterium profundum. The sequence continues at coordinate 1,268,897 of NZ_JACSJU010000001.1, forward strand.
CCTGCTCCTTCATTTCTTTTTCATGACGATTCATCAGAAAACGTTACGTAGACATTGCTCTAGGGTATAACACAACCAATGCCAATCAAACGAAGGAGTGGAACCACATGGAACCTAGACAAGAACATGACCCGAAAGTAGAACAGACAGCAAACCCGAACCGCCAATTCGATCAATTGGACGGGGGAAGTCCAAAAATCAGTGTCGTGACCGGGATGTTGCTCGGTGCACTCGTCGGTGGTCTACTCGCCTTACTTAGCTCCTCGAACCGGGAGCAGACAAAGCAATCCCTCTCGAATGCGAAATCGTCGGTCGGGGGCATCGTCAACGAAGTGAAACAAGATCCTGCCGGAAAGGCGTCTCAAGTCATTGAACAAGTGAAGTCGGCCTCGACAAAGATTCAAGAAGTCTCTACAGATGTTCAAAACGTATACGAAAAAGTCGTCGGGGAAGTCGATACCGTGAAAGAGGACGTCACTAAAATCGTCGAGACGGCTCAAGAGGCCAAGTCGGACTTACAGGACATCGGGGAGAAAGTCGTCGAAGCGAAGGATACGGCGCTTGGACAAGATCCGACAACCGATTCTTCATCCGATTCGAACAAACAGGTACCACCGACAGCATAAAAAAACGACCTTTCCTCGGAAAGGTCGTTTTTGATGATTACGCGAAACGTTTCGCGCCTTCTTCAAGAATGGCTGCTTTATCTGTTTGCTCCCATGGGAGTTCGATGTCTGTACGACCGAAGTGACCGTAAGCTGCCGTTTGTTTGTAGATTGGGCGACGAAGGTCAAGCATCTTGATGATGCCTGCTGGACGGAGATCGAAGTTCTCGCGAACGAGTTCAACGAGTTCCGTTTCGCTCAATTTACCTGTGCCGAACGTATCGACAGCGATTGATACTGGGTGTGCAACACCGATTGCGTATGCAAGTTGAACTTCTGCTTTATCAGCAAGTCCTGCTGCAACGATGTTTTTCGCTACATAGCGGGCTGCGTATGCCGCTGAACGGTCAACTTTTGTAGGATCTTTACCAGAGAATGCACCGCCACCGTGACGAGCGTATCCACCGTACGTATCGACGATGATCTTACGTCCAGTCAAACCTGCGTCCCCTTGTGGTCCACCGATTACGAAGCGACCAGTCGGGTTGATGAAGTATTTTGTTTCAGCATCGATGAGTTCAGCCGGAATGACTGCCTCGATGACATGTTTTTTCAAGTCTTCTTGAATTTGCTCAAGCGTGATTTCTTCAGCGTGTTGTGTCGAAATAACAATCGTATCGATGCGAACAGGGTTGTTGTCCTCATCATACTCGACCGTTACTTGCGTCTTCCCGTCCGGACGAAGGTACTCGAGCGTACCGTTCTTACGCACTTCAGCAAGACGACGTGACAACTTGTGTGCCAACGAGATTGGAAGCGGCATGAGCTCAGGTGTCTCGTTTGTCGCATATCCGAACATAAGACCTTGGTCTCCTGCACCGATTGCATCGAGTTCCTCTTCAGTCATCTGACCTTCACGTGCTTCAAGCGCCTGGTCAACACCTTGCGCGATGTCTACCGATTGCTCATCGATTGACGTCAAGACCGCACACGTTTCAGCATCAAAGCCATATTTCGCACGCGTGTATCCGATTTCGCGGATTGTTTCACGGACAACTTTCGGGATATCCACGTAAGTTGACGTTGTGATTTCACCAGCTACGAGTACAAGACCTGTTGTGACAGACGTTTCTGCCGCAACACGGGCATTCGGGTCTTCCGCTAAAATGGCATCCAAGATGGAGTCAGAGATCTGATCACAAATTTTGTCTGGATGTCCTTCAGTAACCGACTCTGAAGTAAAAAGTCGACGGTTCAATTTTGACATTCAAAAAACCTCCTATAATAAGGGTATTATGTGGACGGTACTCGTTCCCCTTACGCGTTGCTTTGGGACGGTAATGAAAAAAACCTCCCCCGATGACATACATGGGGAAAGGTTGAATCGTTCTTCCTTACCCTCTTATCGTTCGAAGCTAATGGCTTCGCTTCAGGATAGCACCTTTTCCGCACAAGACTTCATGTCGGACGGTTGCTGGGCTTCGTAGGGCCTTGTTCCCTCCACCGCTCAGAATAAGAGTATCCGTTACGAAAACCATCATATAAATGACACTCGATTATGTCAAGGGAATCGGACGAATTCGTAAAAGTTTTCACAGACTTGCAAAACATTTCTGTTTGTGAATCGTCAAACATTTTTTTATTTCGTTTCTTTTTTTTAACACCTTGTGATAAGAGAATGTGATAAAATGACTTTGTAAGAAAGCGCTTACTTAGAGAGAAGAAACGCTTGTGTTTAATTAGTGTGTCACATATAATTAAAAATGTCATACTGATTAATCGTAATCGCGGAAGTATGCGGATTTCATCCACATCTATTTAGGGGAAAGGTGGGATTCAGGATGGCGACAACGCTCCTGAAAATCGAAGAATTAATTAATGGTGCCGACATGTTACGGAACTTGACGGTTCCAGAGCTGGTGGAAGAAGCCATTCAAAATGGTGAAGGTGTACTGACAAAAGACGGGGCATTATCTGTCAGCACCGGTGCTTTTACCGGACGGTCACCGAAAGACAAATTCGTCGTACAAGATGAAGTCAGCAACAACCTCGTCGATTGGGGTAAAGTGAACCAACCGATCGCAGAAGAGAAGTTTTCAGCACTTCTTGACAAAGTTCTCAACCATTTAGAAAAGAAGGATAAGCTGTATTATCTAGAAGCATCCGCTGGTGCAGATGAACACTATACGTTGCCTGTCCGTGCCATTACGGAGTATGCGTGGCACAGTCTGTTCGCCAAACAATTGTTCTTACGCGAATGGCCGACGAAAGGTGCGTTCGACCCGTTCACGGTCATTTATGCACCGAGCTATAAAGCAGACCCTGCGGTCGATGGTACGAACTCTGAGACGTTCATTCTCGTCTCATTCGCCAAGCGCACGATTCTGATCGGGGGAACAGAATACGGTGGCGAAATTAAAAAATCTATCTTCTCCGTCATGAACTTCTTGCTACCTGAGCAGAACGTGTTATCGATGCACTGTTCAGCAAACGTCAACGATGCGAACGAAACGGCACTCTTCTTCGGATTGTCGGGCACTGGGAAGACAACGCTCTCGGCTGACCCTGAGCGTCACTTGATTGGAGACGACGAACACGGATGGTCACCGGACGGGGTCTTCAACATCGAAGGAGGTTGTTACGCGAAGACGATCAACTTGTCTCGTGAGAACGAACCTCAAATCTATGATGCGATTCGCTTCGGTTCATTGATTGAAAACGTCGTGTTGAATGAAGATCGTACACCGGACTATAAGAACATTTCCCTGACGGAAAACACACGTGCGGCATATCCAATCGAGTTCATCGACAATGCGATGCTCCCATCTCGCGCAGGTCATCCGAATACGATTGTCTTCTTGACGGCAGATGCATATGGCGTCTTGCCTCCGATCAGCAAACTGACGAAAGAACAGGCGATGTACCACTTCTTGTCGGGTTATACGTCAAAACTTGCCGGCACCGAGCGCGGTGTCACAGAACCACAGGCGACATTCTCGACTTGCTTCGGTTCACCGTTCCTTCCGCTCGCTCCAGAGCGTTACGCGGATATGCTCGGTAAATTGATTGAGGAACACGACGTGGATGTCTACCTCGTCAACACAGGTTGGACTGGCGGTGCATACGGTGAAGGTTCACGTATGAAACTCGCTTACACGCGTGCGATGGTCAACGCCGCAGTCAACGGTCAACTTCGCGACGTCGAGACGAAGAAACATGACATTTTCAACGTCGAGATTCCAGTAGCCATCGAAGGCGTACCGAGTAACGTGCTCAATCCACGTGACACGTGGAGCGACCCAGCTCGCTACGATGTCGAGGCGAAGGCACTCGCGATGAAGTTTAAAGAGAACTTCACACGGTTCACGAAAGCGAGTGAATCGGTCATCGCAGCCGGTCCACTGGTCATCTAATACGAAAGCACCGACTCATCGAGTCGGTGCTTTTGCTTGTTGTAGCATCCATTCCATCGCTTGTTCGGTCGTCTCCCATTTATCCCAAAACGGGAGTTGGTGTCCGAACGGAAGCACCCAAAACTCGGCCTGCTCACCTAATTTCTCGGCGACTGCCGTCGCATGGCGCAATCGGACCTGCTCATCATCCGTACCATGGATGATCAGCGTTGGAGCGCCCCATTCCTTATAGAGCGGAGAACGTTCCGTATATGCCGTTTCTGCCGATTCAGGGTCCCCGCCCGTCATGCGACGTAACATCTTCCGCATCGAGCGCTGCTCTTCATACGTCCACTCTAGATTCGTCACACCGGCCCATGAAGTGACAGTGGTGACCGGTCGTTCAGATGCGAGTGAGAGTGCCATCATCCCACCGCGCGAAAAACCGAGTGCATGAATCGGTCGTCCACTCGTTTGGACGCGATCATAGAGTGAGAGTACGTCTTCTAAATCCTCTCCACCGAAGTCTTCTTTTCCCGTACCTCCGTGATTGCCTCGATAAACCGGGGCCACCACATGAAAACCACGTGCCGCAAATTGCATGAGTCGCGGCAACCGGACGTCTCCGATTCGTGCCGTCCCCCCTCGTAAGTACATCAATACCTGTCCGTTCGACCGTTTCGGTTCAATCGAATAGGCGACAACCTCTTCCCCATCATTTGTCGTATACCACCCACGCGTCACCCGATAACCGGCATAAGGTGGCAAGACGTCGACCCGATCAAACCAAGTGTTGCTCATGGAGCACCCTCATCGTTTCAGGTAAGACACGGTCTTTCATCATAAAACTGTAACGTGGATTCCGTAGTAGGTTGTCCGGCAAGAAATCGATCAAGACGGCCCCATCCGTCTCGTCGACTGCGGGATGATCTTCGAATCGTTCGATTTCCGCAAAATAAATGTTTTTGATGACGGTGTCGCCGCGGCCGAGCACACGATACTGCCCCATGTATCGTAATGTCTTGACGACGCCTCCGGTCTCTTCATATACTTCCCGGATGGCAGCGGCATCCTCATGTTCGCCCGGCTCGACTTTCCCACCTGGGAATTCGAGCCCTCGTTGCTTATGTTTCGTCAATACCCATTTGTCCTTATATCGGGCGACGACCCAGACGTGGAGCGGCGTGTCTGAGAACGGATAATGGGTGAAGCTTAACTCGACTTGATTATGATAGTAATCCTTGAATGTCTTCATAGTCCATCCCTTTCTTTCCCCTGTCTACTCTCACTTTACCTTGTCTGCACCCAGTTTCAAACAAAAAAATCGGTCCGACACGCGGACCGATTCGTTTTCTTATTGATTCAAGCGTTTTTCAAGTTCTGCTTTTTGTTCTTCATACCCTGGTTTACCGAGTAATGCGAACATGTTCGCTTTGTATGCTTCAACGCCAGGTTGGTTGAACGGGTTCACCCCGAGGATGTATCCGCTCATTGCACATGCTTTCTCGAAGAAGTAGAACAAGTAACCGAGGTGGTAAGGTGTCATCTCTGGCAATTCGACGACAAGGTTCGGTACGTCCCCATCTGTATGTGCGAGGAGCGTCCCTTCTGTCGCCTTGTCGTTCACGAATTGGATTGTTTCGCCTGCGAGGAAGTTCAAACCATCCAAGTCTTGTGCGTCTTCTGGGACATTCATTGTGTGACGGACTTCTTTCACACGGATGACTGTCTCGAACAAGTCGCGACGGCCTTCTTGAATGTATTGACCCATCGAGTGAAGATCAGTCGAGAAGTCGACAGCCGCAGGGAAGATCCCTTTGTTGTCTTTCCCTTCTGATTCTCCGTAAAGCTGTTTCCACCACTCTGACACGTAGTGTAGAGCTGGTTCGTAGTTGACGAGCATCTCAATCGATTTACCTTTCGCATAGAGAGCATTACGTACGACTGCATACTGATACGCTTCGTTCTCAGCCAATTCTGGCGAGCTGTAGGCGTTTTGTGCATCGCGTGCGCCTTCCATCAAAGCATCGATATCGATTCCTGCAGCGGCAATCGGAAGAAGTCCGACCGGTGTGAGGACAGAGAAACGTCCACCGACGTCATCTGGAATAACGAACGTCTCGTAACCTTCAGCGTCCGCGAGCGTCTTGAGGGCGCCACGGGCACGGTCTGTCGTCGCATAGATCCGCTCACGCGCTCCGTCTTGACCATACTTGTCTTCCATGAATTGCTTGAGGACACGGAATGCGATCGCAGGTTCTGTCGTCGTTCCTGATTTCGAGATGACGTTGATTGAGACGTCTTTCCCTTCAAGCACTTGAAGCAACTCTCTCATATACGTTGAAGAGATGTTATGGCCCGCATAGAATACTTGTGGCGCCTTGCGCTCTTCTTTTGACAATACGTTGAAGAACGAATGTTGAAGCATTTCGATCGCTGCACGGGCACCGAGGTAAGAACCTCCGATTCCGACGACGACGAGAACATCTGAATTCTCGCGAATTCGTTCCGCCGCAGCTTTGATTCGTGCGAACTCATCTTGATCGTATTCGGTCGGAAGGTCGACCCACCCAAGAAAATCACTTCCGGCACCGCTCCGCTCGTGAATCACCGAGTGGAGAGTTTTTACCGTTTCTTGCATTTGGTCGATTTCATGCTTCCCTACGAATGAGAGCGCGTTTGAATAATCGAAACGTACAGTTGACATGTCATTTCCTCCTTTAAATCGCTCGTAAAAGAGCCATACATGACCCATCATAAACGGAAAGTCTAGATTCGTTCAATCATTATTGCAAAATAGGCAAGAAATCGCCTTATTTACTTAGTTCGAGAATATGCGCAACATCTTCCCGTTCGAGCGTACGGAAACGACCAAATGCACCACGTTTCATCGCAGAATCAAGAATCGCATCGAATGTCGACTCGTCGATATCGTAGTCACGAAGCGAGTTCGGTGCACCGAGTTGATCGAAGAACGCACGGATGGCCTCGATTGTACGCTTCCCTGTCTCTAAATCCGTTGCACCTGGCTCCACATCGAACACTTCCGTACCGAGTCGAGCAAAGCGAGCCGCATTGTCTTCATCCAACACATGTTCCATCCAACGCGGGAAGAGGATCGCGAGGCCCCCAGCATGCGGGATGTCATGGACAGCAGATACGGCGTGTTCGATGTTGTGCGATGCCCAGTCACCGGCTGCACCCATTTGAAGTACACCGTTCAATGCCATCGTACCTGAGAATAAGATGATGGCACGGAGGTCTACGTTTTCTAAATCGTTGACGAGTTTCGGTGCCGATTCGACGACCGCTTTCAACACACCTTCTGTCATGCGTTCTTGTACCGGCGCATGGTTCGGGTGGAAGTATTGCTCGAAACAGTGGCTCATCATGTCGACGATGCCATAAATTGTCTGGTCTTTTGGAACTGACACGGTGTAACGTGGATCGAGGATCGAGAATGTCGGGAATACAAGTGGGTGACCCCAACCGAACTTCTCTTGAGTCTCCCAGTTCGTGATGACCGATCCCGAGTTCATCTCCGACCCTGTCGCAGCGAGTGTAAGGACTGTCCCGAATGGTACCGCCTCTGTCGGGATATGTTCACGAAGTACGATGTCCCACGCGTCCCCGTCATATGGAATCGCTGCTGAAATCAGTTTTGTGCAGTCGATGACGGAACCGCCACCGACAGCTAGCAAGGCATCAACGTCCTCTTCACGCGCAAATTTCACCGCACGACGTACAGTCTCAATCCGTGGGTTCGGTTCAACACCTGAGAAGTCTACGTATGAGATACCGGCTTTTTCAAGCTCGGCCACGACTTCATCGTACGTCCCGTTCTTTTTGATGCTTCCGCCACCATAGACGAGCATCACTTTCTTCGCGTCAAGCGCTTCTAGTTCTCCACCTAATTTTTCGACCTGATGTGTCCCAAAAATTAGTTTTGTCGGGTTTTTGTATTCAAAGTTGTGCATAAGTTAACCTCCTCATAGAAATATGTAACACCTACACTATATACCCTGTTTTCACGGAATGAAAAGTATCGTGCTTACTGATAGATACGGTCGATGATGTGATGCAAGATGACCGCTTCCTCCGCTTGCCGATAGTTCGGCTCTTCTCCACAGGCCTCAAGGAAGAGTCGGATTTGCCGCTCATACGGGTCGTGTTCAGTCAAATAAGCTGGTCGCTCGTCAAACAATGCACCAAATTTCTCCGTGTGAAGTGTGAGCGGGAACAGACTGGCTCCGGATTTCGTGCCGCGACATTCCACTCGCATCGTATCTTTTTCCTCGATATTGGCCATGTAGCTGACGTCGAGTAATAAGGATGCTCCGTTTTCAAACGTGACCATCGCTCTCGCCGTATCCTCGACTGTGAGTGAACTCGCGTCCCATTCCCCCAGCAAGCCGACACCAGGACGATTCCCTAAGTACTGACCGACATGACCGACGACCTCTCTCGGTTTCGGGTATCCCATCAAATGAAGCGCCAGGTCTAACATATGCACACCTATGTCGAGTAATGCACCCCCGCCTTGCAGTTCTTTATTCGTGAAGACACCCCATCCCGGAATTCCACGCCGTCGAAGCGCGAGCGCCGTCGCTGCATAGATGTCTCCGAGTTCACCCGCATCAATCATTCGCTTCAACAGAACCGTATCCTCACGATGTCGGTAATGGAATCCGTAATGCAATGTTTTTCCGGCTCGTTTTGCCGCTTCCAACATCTCGATCGCTTCATTCTCTGAGATTCCCGGTGGCTTCTCACAGAGAACGTGACATCCTGCTTCAAGCGCAAGCAGCACTTGCTCTTTATGTAAGGCGTTTGGTGTACATATACTGACCGCATCGAGATTTTCACGTGAAAGCATCTCTTCGACCGTCTCATAAAGGTTCGGGATGCCGAACTGTCGCGCGACACGTTCCCCGTTTGCCCGTGTCCGGTTCATGACCGCCACCACATCCATGCCTGCTTTGACATAATTCGGGATATGGGCACTCGTCGCAATTCCTCCCGTTCCGATGATGCCAATCTTCATGCCATCCCCTCCTATTCGCTTTACAGTTTCGTCATTCAATCCGCCGATTCCTGTAAAATAAAAAAGGTGACCCGTTTAGAACGGGCCACCTTGGGACACTTACTTCTTGAAGTTTGTGTTTTTGATCCAGTCTTCAAGTTTGTCTTTGAGGACTGTGAATCCTGGAGCTTCTTCTTGCTTGAAGTTTGAAGATGCTTCGTTGCGGCGTGGCGCACGACGAGCTGGCTTCGCAGACTTCTCGCGTTTTGGAGCTTCTTGAGTCGCTTTCATTGAAAGCTTGATTTTTTTAGAAGCTTCGTCCACTTCAAGGATTTTCACTTCAACTTCTTGACCAACTTGAACGTAATCGTTTACGTCTTTTACGTAGTCGTGTGAGATTTCTGAAATGTGTACAAGACCTTGAGTCTCATCGTCGAGTGCTACGAAAGCACCGAAAGGTTGGATTCCTGTTACTTTACCTGTTAATACTTGATCTTTTTCGTATTTTGCCATTACAAACAACTCCTATGCTAAATTCATCAACTTACTATAACATACTTTTTTCGATAAAGTGTAGAATTTAGCAAAAAAGATTATTTTTGACGTGTTGGTATGTTTTAAAGTCGAAGTGCGGGGTAAATACAAATCAAGCAAGACTTCAAGTATTCCCCCCTGATTCCGCTAGGCGACTCGCCTAGCCTTTTTTTGTTCAAAATGTCGTAAACGGCTTCTGATGACGAATCGGATAGATCGTTTCTCCAGCCATGTCGTTCAAAATGACCGCATTTCGATAGACTGCCATCCCGAGATTCGTCGCAGCCGGACCATGTGAATGCTCTATATTCGTGTGCGTAAACAACTTTCCGCCTAGCGACTCTCTCATGATCACCTCATACGTGTCACGGACTGCCCATTCTCCCTCTACTTCCCATACAACCGGGAGCTGATCTATCCAAGATGGGATCACCGGGCGATACCCCGTCGCCACGACAACGAGATCGTACTCTCTTTCAATCACTTCTCCCGTATACCGTTGGGTCCCTTTCAAACGATGTGTTAACCAATCATAAGAAATCGATTCCACTTCGACCTGTGTCATCATATCAGCCTTCGTCGCTTCCGCTTCTGCCGTCCGATGATACAAGGTCTCATAGATCGAGGTCATCGTCTCAGGATTGACACCATGACGGAAACGCTCGAATGACCCGAGTAGCTCTTGCCGAGCGTCGTACGGTAGCTTATGAAAATAATCGACATAATCCACACTAAAAATTTCATCCCCAAGCTTGCCTGCTTCGAGTGACTCAAATTGTTCGGAGCGTGTGATCCAGTCGACGCGTTGTTCATCCGTCGCTTCACGCAACAAGTCCAGAAATACTTCCGCCGCACTCTGTCCGCTCCCCACGACCGCGACACGATATCGGTCTTTGAGGACGTCCCGGTACGTCAAATAATCGCTCGTATGAATGACTTGTTCAAACCCGTCCGGCACGAATGGCGCCGCCCCTGTCCCTAGGACGAGATGTTTTGTATGAACTTGTGTCGATCGACCATCTGATTCGACGGTCACGAGGAAGCACTCTTCTTCCACTACAACGTCAGACACATAATGATTGAAACGAATCGTCGACAGTTGATTTACAACCCATCGCAAGTAACGATTGTATTCCGTTCGAGGAATCTTATCTTGTTCTTGCGTGATAAATGTTTGGAGTCGACCCGTATCACTCAAATAGTTCAGAAAACTCGCCGAATGGGTCGGGTCCGCCAACGTGACGAGATCTTGTAAATAATGCGTTTGCATCGTCATCCCTTCAATCAACATGCCTTCATGCCACATCATCTCCGCGCGTTGCTCAAAGCAAATCCCATGCAGTTCAGTTTTTTCCGCAAGGGCCATGAGACCAAGATTATACGGACCACACCCGATTGCAACAAAGTCAAATCGTTTCATCATCTTCACCTCGCCCGTCTTTTCCCTTTCGTTATATCGCTAAAACGCCAAAGAACTCTCACGAATGAGAGTCCTTGGCTACTGTGACTTCAAATTGTTTCATGAAACGTTGAATCCGGAGAATCGCTTCTTGTAGTTGTTCGAGCGAAGTCGCATAACTCGCCCGGACGAATCCTTCCCCGCTCTCACCGAAGGCATTTCCAGGAACAACGGCGACACGTTCTTCGATGAGAAGACGTTCTGCAAATTCCTCACTCGTCAATCCAGTATGTCGAATCGAAGGAAAAGCATAAAATGCTCCACCTGGCACGTGCGTCGGTAATCCCGCCTCGTTCAGCGCTTGAATGAAATAGTTCCGACGTTGACGATAACTTTTCACCATGCTCGGCACGTGCTGCTCACGAGTCCGAAGTGCCTCGAGTCCACCGAATTGAACGAGCGTAGGTGCACACATCATGCCATATTGATGGACCTTCAACATCTCTCGCGTCACAACTTCGGGCGCGCATGTGAAGCCAAGACGCCATCCTGTCATTGCGAACGCTTTTGAGAAACCATTCACAACAATCGTCCGGTCTCGCATGTCGTGGAGCGTCGCGAAGCTGACGAATGGGTCGTCATAACAAAGTTCCGCATAAATCTCATCGCTGACGACCCAAAGGTCATACTTTGTCGCGAGTTCTGCGATTTGCGCGAGTTCGTCGCCATTCATCGTAGCGCCCGTTGGATTGGACGGGAAGCAGAGCAAGATCGCTTTCGTTCGTTCTGTGATGGCTTGCTCGACGTCATCCCGATCGAGTCGAAACCCTTTCTCTGGACGACACGCGACAGGCACGACGGTTCCACCTGCCAACTCGATGAGTGGACCATATGAAACGAATGCCGGTTCGACCACGATGACCTCGTCCCCTGGATTGAGAAGGGCACGGAATGCGATATCGAGCGCCTGCGATGCCCCTGTCGTGACAATCAATTCAGACGTCGGATCGTACTCGACTAAAAAGCGTTCTTTCATATAAGTTGCAATCTCTTCACGCAACTCGATGAGACCGGCGTTAGCACTATAGGCCGTATATCCTTCTTCGAGTGCGGCATAGCTCGCTTCTCGCACGTTCCACGGTGTGATGAAATCCGGTTCTCCCACCCCGAGAGAGACCACGTTATCCATCGTCTGTGCTAAGTCGAAGAAACGGCGAATGCCCGATGGCTTCATCGAGACGACTTGATTTGATAAAGACTTCATGGCGTGATGTTCAACCGCTTATCTTCAGTTTGTGGGGTGAACAAGATCCCGTCATGTTTGTACGTCTTCAATTTGAAGTGAGTTGTCGTCGACAAAACCGAATCAAGCGGCGAAAGCTTGTCTGAGACAAATGAGGCAACATCTTGAAGTGAGTTTGCCCGGATGACGACTTGAAGGTCATAAGCACCCGACATCAAATAAAGCGCTGTCACCTCTGGGAAGCGATAAATACGCTCGGCCACGTCGTCAAATCCGCGCCCTCGTTTCGGAGTCACTTTAACGTCAATGAAGGCAGTGACATCGTGGCGATTGATTTTTTGCCAATTGACCATGGCACGAAATCCAAGGAGAATCCCGTCTTGCTTGAACTTCTCGAGCATCGACTCAATCGTCTCTTCATCGAGTGCCAACAAGTCAGCCAGCATCTTCGTCTCGAGATACCCCTTTTCTTCTAACAATTCTAACAACTCAAGTTCTTTTGATGAATACATACTTATTCTCCTTCCGTTCGACCAGGTAGCACGCCTGTGAACGTTCTCTCTGTCTGTCTCACGTATGAACGTCGTTCCTCCTGAACGATATGGAAATTCTTCATCTCCATGTCTGTCAGACCGTGCTTTTGACAAAAACGATCAAAATAACGACGTCTCGTTTCATCCTGTATTGCTGATAGGTTGTCGGTCCCGTTGAACGCGTACAGTACCGTCGCACGCGCCGGGTGTGACACGGTGAATGCATCCATTACCCTTAACAAGAAATCCCAATCCCAGTAGTTATAGACGTCTTCGTCGAATAGGCCGATCGTGTCATGAATCGATTTGCGATACATCGTACCCGAAGGGATAAACGTCGAGTCCTGACGCATCCGCTCTCGATCAAACGCGTAAGCGAACGGTTCCCAGTCCGTCACGACACGACGGCCTCCTCTCCATTCGAAGCGGAACAGCTCAGCGTCCGAATAGACGAGGTCAGCCTGTTGAAGGTCGCGTAGCCCTGCCTCTAGATGTGTCGGCATGAGCAAATCGTCATCGTCTAGTAACAAGATGACATCGCCTCTCGCTTCGAGAACACCACGATTACGGGCACGAACATGATGGTTTTCACCCACTTCGATGACACGTGCATCCAATTGATTCAAAAAAGGCGCCAAAAGGTGTTGTTTTGGCGGCCCTTCATTATTCATGACCAAGACCTCAAACTGCTGAAATGTTTGGACCGTTAGACTTTCAAGCAGTTCCGTCAGTTCCGTCTCGCGTTTATAAGCCGGAATGACAATCGAGACAATCGGTTTCATCCGCGATATGCCGTCTCAACGAGTGGAAGAATTGCTTCCCAGCTCACACCGTTCTCCTTTGATACGGTCACAAAGTCACCATAAGCAAAGACACTCTCCACGCCTTCGATTTCAACTAACTTGGCGAGAAGCGGTTGATCTGTCGCTTCGCCCGCCTTCACACTTTGACTCTTGGCGCCAAACACGTTCTCTGGAAGTGTCACTTTCATCGCATTCGGATTCGGTGTTGGATCAATTCGTAACATTATTGGTTCCTCCTTATAGTTGGCAAGATGACGATACGAGGAGTCGCTGCGCCATCTCGAAAATCTCTGTTTCTAGTGGACACGCATCGAACGCTTCAAGAAGCGTTCGGCGAATCACTTCGGTCAATTGTTCGGGAGAATCGACATAGGTTAATGCCATCATGACTTCATCAAACTCAGGTCCGTATGAACCTGCCCCATAACCGAGTGGGTCCCATGTTAATAATAAGTCTTCTGTACGCACTTGTTAAACCCTTCTTTTCGCTGAAATTCCATGTCCTACTTCACCAATCTACCTTACTTTTTACTCGGATACCAGCCTTGACAAATGGATTCATATTTCTTGATTCATCAGAACACTATATCTAGTATGAAATGAATATGCAGGTATTTTGATAAGTAACGTCAAATACAATCCATTCCACCTCAAACAAACGGATGAAATGTTTCATCAAGAGTGATGAAATCGAATTCATCAATTTGTGAAAAAACAAGCAAAGACAATACATAAATTTTTTTCATCTCAGTTCTCTGTCTCAAATTGGGTCATGAAGCCCTTTTGGAGCAAAAGCAAAAAGGTGACGGGCACATTCCAGAATGTCAAGGATTGAAAAACTAAATATAGGTGTTTTATGATTAAAAAGATAAAAAAGTGTCAATATATAGTTAACGGGTATTTTGATCGTTAACACGATATTGTGACAGGTAAGGAAGTTCTTATTATCCTTTTATAACGTCTACACCATCTAAAGGAGTGATCTATTTTGACATCCCCTATCCACCACGAGACGATGCTACCAGCGGCTCCAACGCTTTCTGACGTCTCTTCTCTTATTCAATCTATCCAGACACGGTATCCTCACTTAAGCGTAGAACGCTATGAAGAACGGGCGATTCGGGCGCTCGAGACAAAAACGCTAACACAAGATGTAGTATATGACTTATTGACGATGCATGCCCTCGATATGTTGAAAGCCGAAGAACCGGACTGGACGTTCGTGGCAACGGAAATGTACTTGAACCGCCTCTATCTTGAAGCGGCACGCAACCGCGGTTACGAAGCATCTATGCGTTATGGTAACTTCTATCAACTGGTCGAGACGTTAACATCAAAACGAATTTTCACGTCAGCGCTTCTCGATACGTATTCAAAAGAAGACATGGACCATCTCGAAACATTGATCGACCCATCCCGTGACCGTCTCTTCACATATATCGGACTCCGCACGTTGTCGGACCGCTATCTTGGGCGCGATCATGTGAAGAACCTTTATGAGCTTCCACAGGAGCGCTTCATGGTCATCGCGATGACGCTCATGCAAAAAGAAGATGAGACGACTCGATTGAAGCTCGTCGAAGAAGCTTATTGGGCTTTATCAAACCTTTATATGACGGTCGCGACACCAACGTTGTCAAACGCCGGTAAATCATATGGACAGCTCAGCTCTTGTTTCATTGATACAGTTGATGACTCCCTCCGTGGCATTTATGATTCGAACACCGATGTGGCGACGCTCTCAAAAGGTGGCGGTGGAATCGGTGTCTACCTCGGGAAAATTCGTTCACGTGGTAGTGACATCAAAGGATTCAAAGGTGTCTCAAGTGGTGCCCTTCCTTGGATGAAGCAATTGAACAACACGGCCGTCTCTGTGGACCAACTCGGTATGCGTCAAGGCTCAATTGCCGTCTATTTAGACATTTGGCATAAGGACATCTTCGAATTCCTAGACGCGAAATTGAACAACGGGGATGAGCGCCTCCGGACACACGACTTGTTCACAGGCGTTTGCTTACCGGACCTCTTCATGCGTACGGTCGAGGCACGCGGCGACTGGCACTTGTTCGATCCACACGAGATTCGTACCGTGATGGGATATAGCCTTGAAGACTATTTTGACGAATCAGAGAACGGTGGAAGCTTCACAGAGAAATATATGGAATGTGTCAACACGCCAGAATTATCTCGTGTGACAGTTCCAGCCATCGACCTTGTAAAACGTTACATGCGCTCACAACTTGAAACAGGTACACCATATATGTTCTTCCGAGACGCAGTGAACCGCGCAAACCCAAACAAACATGCCGGGATGATCTACAGTTCAAACCTCTGTTCTGAAATTGCGCAAAACATGTCGGCAACGACAATCGAAGAAGAATACACACAAGACGGAAAAATCGTCATCACAAAGACTCCTGGTGATTTCGTCGTCTGTAACTTGAGTTCAATCGCACTTGCTCGTGCCGTGAAAGCCGATGTGCTCGAACGACTCATCCCGATTCAAATGCGTATGCTCGATAACGTCATCGATTTGAATACGATCGAAGTTCCACAGGCGATGATCACGAACCAGAAGTATCGTGCAGTCGGTCTAGGAACGTTCGGTTGGCATCACTTGCTCGCACTAGAAGGAATCCGTTGGGAATCGGTCGATGCCGTTCAATATGCAGAGAAACTCTATGAAAAAATCGCGTATCTCACAATCCAAGCATCGATGGAACTCGCCAAAGAAAAAGGAGCATTCGGCGTCTTCGAAGGTTCAGAATGGCATACAGGCGAATACTTCAAGCGCCGGAACTATCGTTCACACGACGACCTCGATTGGGACGGTCTCGCAGCAGAAGTACATCAAAACGGCGTCCGTAACGCCTATATGATGGCCGTTGCACCAAACTCATCGACGGCGATTATCGCTGGTAGTACCGCATCGATTGACCCGATCTACAAAAAGGTCTACTCAGAAGAGAAGAAAAACTATAAGATTCCAGTCACGGTTCCCGACTTGACGCCGGACACGAACTGGTTCTATAAATCAGCATTTGAAATTGATCAATTATGGAGCATCCGTCAAAACGCGGCTCGCCAGCGCCACATCGACCAAGCAATCAGCTTCAACTTATACGTGAAGAACGATGTAAAAGCGACAGAGCTTCTTGCGATGCACCTCGAGGCATGGTCTCTTGGCATGAAGTCGATTTACTACACTCGTTCGACGACTGTCGAAGTCGACGAATGTGAGTCGTGTGCTTCGTAAACCGTCGTCATAATCATTATGTATATTTTATAGAAAGGTGGTCCACCCTATGAACATCGCAATCATCTGTCATTCGATGAGTGGAAACACAGAAGAAGTGGCATCGCTCATCGAATCGACACATCATCGCCGTGGCGATACGGTCGTCCGCTATGATGCCGATCGCGTCGGATATCGCGAAGCTCAATCACTCGCTTCGTTCGACCTCGTCTATTTTGGCTCTTACACGTGGGCAGACGGAATCTTACCAGACGAAATGAAAGATACGTTCCGCCTCGTGTTAAAGGAACTCCAAGTGCCGATTCGACAAGCTGCGGTATTCGGAACCGGTGACAAGATGTTTGTACATTTCTGTCGCGCTGTTGACGAGATGGCGTACCACCTTTCAAAATACGGAATCCCACTTGCCGGGGAACTGCTTAAAATCGAGCAGTCCCCACGTAACCAACCGTTCAACGTCCAACATTGGGCAGAGCGGATGGCTCACCATGTAGAAGAAGGAGTTATGCATCATGTCGATTCAGAAAATCAAATTATTGTCGCCCAAACATCCTAACCGGGCAACCGCCATCATTGGCGGGGAAACGAGTTCGATCGTCAATTGGAACGATATCGCGTATCCTCAGTTCTATACCATTTACAAACAGTTATTATCGAACTTTTGGATTCCTGATGAGATCTCAATGTCTAAGGATATGCAACAATGGCCGCAATTGACTGAACGTGAACAGGATGCATTCAAACGGATCATCGGACTGCTCTCGATTCTCGACTCGGTCCAGACACGATACATCCTCGAGTCTTCTATGTTCTCATCTGACTCGTCTGTACACGCCGTTCTCGCGGTCATCGCACAACAAGAGGTCGTGCACAATCAATCATACAGCTATGTCCTATCAAGTCTCGTGCCACTCGCTGAACAAAATCGAATCTTTGACATCGCCAAAGACGATGAAATGGTCATGAAGCGCAATCAATTCATCTTGGACTTATATGAAGCGTTCCGCGAGACTCCGAACGCTGAAAACTTTGCGAAATCGCTCGTTGCATCCGTCATTCTAGAAGGCATCAACTTCTATTCAGGATTCGCTTATTTCTACAATCTCGCCCGCCACCAAAAGATGGTCGGTACATCAACGATGATCAGTTATATCCAACGTGATGAGATGCAACATTCTTACTTCATCAGCCAGCTCTTACGTGCCGTGCTGACAGAAAATCCGAAGATTGATGAAAACGGAAAGTTCAGTCAGTTCGTATACGACACGATGGCAGAAGCGGTCGACCTCGAGATCGAGTGGTGTGAATACGTTCTCCGTGACCTCGATGGACTCGACGTCAGTGAAATGCGAGACTACGTCAAATACTTGGCGAATAAACGCCTCCGCGTCATCGGTCTGAATGACTTGTATGAAGGATTTGACGAAGATGTCATGCCTTGGATCCGGGCATACTCAGATGACTCGCTCAATGCGACAAAATCTGATTTCTTCGAACAAAAGTCACGTTCTTATGCGAAAGTGACAGACGCGAACGGATTTGATGATTTATAAAATTGAACCGAACCGATTTAATCGGTTCGGTTTTTTTGTACATCAAAAAAACCCAGACAATCATGTCTGGGTTAATTCAAATCAATAATAAGTCTGAACATATTTGGCAATTCCTTCAGCCACACCTTCCGCCATTTGCTGACGAGACGTGTTACTTCGAAGGTAAGTCAAATCTGTTGGTGATGAGATAAATCCTAATTCGACGAGTGCAGATGGCATTGTATTATACGTAATAACGTAATAATTAGCTGTTTTCACTCCTCGGTTCGACATTCCACTCATTTTACCCGCCAAGTTGCTTTGAATGTTTGAAGCAAGGACACGACTTCGAGCGCTGTGCGCAGACTGAGAAGAATAGAACGTTTCTACCCCTTTCGCAGATGATGAACCGGCTGCGTTGACGTGCATACTTACAAACAAATCACCACGTAACGACTTCGCTGCAGCAACTCGCTGATCTAGAGTCAAATAGACATCAGTTGAACGAGTGAGACGTACATTGTAATCATATTTTGAGCGAAGATAAGCTTCTACACGTTTCGTTACATCGAGTACAATCGTTTTCTCATAGAGAGATCCATTAACTGCTCCTGGGTCTTTTCCACCGTGTCCTGGATCAAGGACGATGACTGTTCCAGTCGATGTGCTCGGCTTAGATGTCATCACGAATGCTGAAGAAATGAAAGCATCTTGTCCATTGAACTTGATTTTATGGAAACCATTGATTGTCCCATAATGTGAAACAGCTGTTCCGTGATTGAGTTGACCAACCACATTCGAATCAAGACTCGCTTTCGAACGAACGTTCAATACATCACCTGGTGTGTTGATGTATACCGTACCTTTTGGTGCAGCTTCCGGCGCTGCCGGGGCTTTCCCTTTCGTCAACCACGAACTCGCTGTGTAGTAGACTTTCGAGCCGATATGAACAGTCGACCAACTCGAATTGTACGATTTGTATGAAACAGCCGTGTATTTCGGAAGAACCATGAGGACTTCCGAACTCTGATGGGTTTTCCCAAACAAGTTTACTGTACGGTTTGCATACCCTTGCGTGAGTCCATCATCCGGTTTCGTTGTCGTCGGAGGCTCCGTTGGCGTTTTCGACGTAGAGATCCAAGCTGTCGGTGTGTAATAAGTTTCACTTCCGAGATATACAATCGACCAGCTCGAGTTGTATTTGCTCGAGAGGACAGCCGTGTTCACGGGGAGTACCTTCTTCACCGCCGAACGTTGATTCCGCTCAGCGAAGAGTTTCATCTCCCGGTTTGCATATCCGTCTTTTTTCTCTACACCACTGTCCAATGTGCCTGCTGTGATGCCCCAAGTCGGCGTATAATACGTCTCGTTCCCGATATAGACAATCGACCAACTTGAATTATATTTACTCGAGACGACAGCCGTATGTTTCGGAAGAACTTTCTGCACTTTCGAACGTTGGTTGCGTTCAGCGAACAACTTCAACTCACGGTTCGCGTAGCCGTTTGTCCGCTCCACATTCGACTCTGTCAGTTTCGGTGCGATGTAAGCTTTTGCGGCATAGTACGTCTTGCCATTTAGGTAGACTTTTGCCCAAGAAGAATTATGAACGGCATACTTCACTTCCGTCCCTTTCTTCAACGTAGCGACAATCTTCGCCGATCGATGAGACGTGACTCGTACGTTTAAGTTCGCAGTTGTCACACCAGTAGACGTTGCCGCCTGCGTCGTTAGCGAACTTGAAGTGGATGAAAGTTTCCGAATGTACTGGGCCGAGGCATAGTATGTACGATTGTTTACATACACTTTGTGCCAGGACTGATTATACGTTCCATACTTTACTTTCGTGCTTTTTGGTAATGTTTTCACTACCTTCCCACTCAGACTAGGGGATGTACGAATGTTCAAATTGACAGTCGTCTCTCCATCGTAAGTAGCAGCTTCAGCAGACGGAAGTTGCATACCAAACAAGAGGACCGTTAAGATGAGGGCAACTTTCAATAGTTTCATTTTCATCCAAAATATTCCTTTCTCATTGCGGCATTTCCTACTAACAACAATTTCATATTAGCATAATGCTTTTTTAAAAAAAGTAAATATTTGAAAAAAAGATGAATGTTTTTGATAAAAAGGTAAATGTTTTTATTTGACCGGTCGGATGATCAGAAACGTCTCCGCACCGTAACGTTCGATGGCGACAGTAAAACCTTCTTTAATCGAAGGATTCTCTGTAACAATCAATCCATCTCGTTTCTGTTGAATTACAAATCCGTCCAATCCTTCAATCGCTGCAATGCGACAAAAACGCTCGATATGTTGTTCTCGTTCTATATATCGGTCGAATCGCTCAAACGATTTAACTGGGACTCCACCCCAATAGCGACCTGGCTGATGTGATAAATAAGTACGCACCGATGTCTCCGTAATCGGATCCGGCGTATGATCAAATCGTCCAAAGTCCCGGGCCGACTTCTCTTCGATGAGGGCAAAGAGTGAATCGAACAGATTGAGATGGTAAGACTCTCCAAGAGACAAAACGGCACGTTGCAATTGCTCGATATGATGCTGTAGTGATTGACCTTTACGGTTCGGTTTTAACTTCTTATCGCCTTCATAAGCGTTCAAAATCCGCGCCACTTCCCCTGCCTCTTCAACAATTTGAAAATACAGCTTCTCTTTCGATTCTCCTCCCTCCGCCTCTGGTTGTTGCAATGCAATCGCATACTGGTTTGCCAGACACGTGGAGATCACTAGTACATCAAGTAACTCCTCTTTCAACTCATCCCGCGCCTCTCTCCTTAACGCGCCACCTACTTCTCCTACCTCTTCTAACAATCGTGCTAGCCCGGATAAAGGTCTCCAGTAACCACCTAAATGAAGAATCATCGTATCGATTTTCTGTTGAACTTCTCTCACGTTCATTCACCTATCTTTCTGCTTTATTTACCGCTTACATGATATACTATGCTCAACCTAGTTGTCCGGAAAGGGTGGGTTCCACATGTCGTCGGCAAGACTTTGGCAATTGCTTCGATTCATTCTCGTCGTAATCGGTTTCTTTTTAATCACTTGGCTATTGAATATACTTTTCGAATATACATATCCGTTCGTATTTGCCTTGCTCTTGTCCTTGATGACCGTCCCGCTCGTCAACTTTTTCGAGCGAAAATCAAATATGCCTCGTGCACTCGGCACTCTCATTTCCTTGATCATCGTGCTTAGCATCGTCGTCGGAATCATCACCATCGTCATCATCCAATTGATTCATTATGCAACGGTGGCAGCGGAACGACTCCCTGAACAAATTGAGACACTCACCGAGTTTATCCAACGACTGTTCAATGAGAAAATCGCACCGCTCGTCAATGATGCATACGAGAGCTATCAGCAGTTAAATCCCGGACAGACGACCTCGCTCGAGGGAGGAATCACCGAGCTCGGTGTCCAACTCGCCTCAGCGATTGGTGTCTTGTCCCGCGGAGTGGCCAGTGTGCTACAAAACATGTTAGCGGCGCTCCCGCTCGTCTTGTTGCTCGTGGTCGTCATTGTCCTCGCCTGGTTCTTCATCACAAAGGATTGGCCATCATACGTCAACTCACTGAATCGTCTGAACAAACGAAAAGGATTCAAAGAATTCGAGGAAGTGATGATCAACCTCAAGTCTGCCCTATTTGGATACGTCCGTGCCCAGTTCACGCTCATCTCCATCACATTCGGGATCGTCTTGATCGGGATGCTCATCCTCCGTGTTGACAACCCGCTCTCTTTCGCTTTACTCGCGGGGTTCTTTGACCTTTTGCCTTATTTAGGGGTCGGTACGCTACTTATTCCTTGGGCCGCCTATGCCGCGGTGACAGGTGATTGGTTCGTGGCCATCGGATTGGTCGTGTTGTATATCATCGTCATCGTCCAACGCAACTTGGCTGAACCGAAAATTGTCGGTTCCCATATCGGATTGAATCCACTGGTCGCACTCATCTCCATCTTCGTTGGATTAAAGCTATTCGGTGTACTCGGCTTTATCGTCGGGCCCGTACTCGCCGTCCTGTTGAAAGCCGTATACAATGCCAAAGTGTTTCATTACATATGGCGATTTATCGTCGGTCCGCCTACGACGACAGCAAAAGAGCGATGAAATGTTGATTTCATCGCTCTTTTTTCATTTGAGGTACAGCCACTACGGGTTGATCGGATGTCGCCGGCTGGAGCGAGAGACCACTTGTCCCCGCTTCATAGGCAGCTACCGCCAAGATGCACGCATCGATAATATCGTCGATTTGGACGTTCGACATTTTCCATTTCCATGGAGAACTTTTCGAGTATTGCCGAAGTAACTCGATTCGCTCATCCTGCCCTTCGACCGTCTTTTTCGAATGACTCGCCTCATGCCCCATCATGACTGAAAAACAAACTTCCGGATGTGATTCGTAAACGTCAGATGCCTTCACCTGCTGAAACTCACGGATACGGGGAACAAGATTCCACGCTTGTTTACTAATTCCTTTGCCAACCAACGCCCGACTCCTTTCATTCGCTTCCTCATAAGTCGCTTCTTGCAACACCTCTTGAATCGGCGGAGTGAAGACGGAGGACTTTCGTTGGCTGAGTCGGCAACGCATCCACGCATCGCATTCGCGGCTCGGATGGTCGACCGTTCCTAAATCTTTCGGCATATCCACAAAATGCATGGCACCATCAATCAGCAACTCCTCCAACGTCTCCGAAATCGTTAAACAAAGTGAGATGCTATCATATGTGATCCGTACCCAACCGCCACGTGCACCATCAATTCCTACTCCTACCATGTCGTACCTCCTGTAACATCATCAACACGCCAAATACGGCGAGAAACACTGTACTCCCTAACCAAATACGGTTCGGCCACACCGTGTAGCATAAGCCACACAGAATCGCCAAACCGATTACTCCAGCTGCTCTTACCGCTCCCACGATTCAATCATCCGTGCGAGGGTTCGAACCATGACACCAGTCGGCCCCTTCGGACCGAGGTCATTCGCTGCCGCTCGTTCGCTCGTTCCCGCAATATCGAGATGCAGCCATGGTGTATCGCCGACAAACTCACCGACAAATGCGCCACCAAAAATCATATGGCCGAAACGACCTGGTGAGTTATTCAAGTCGGCAACTTCCGATTTTCTCACCTTGTCGATGAAGACATCAAAGTATGGCATCTGCCACACGAGCTCGTTCGTCTCACGGCTCGCCGCTTCAAGCGAGCGATAGAGTGAATCATCATTTGTCAGACAGCCTGTCACGTCTGTACCGAGGGCGACAAGAACGCCACCTGTGAGCGTAGCTACATCAATGATAGCTTTTGGTTCATACGTTTTCGCAAATGTGACCGCATCCGCTAGGACGAGGCGTCCTTCAGCGTCTGTGTTCAAGACTTCAATCGTCTTCCCGTTCATGGCTGTGATCACATCATCCGGTTTGAACGCATCCCCAGAAATCATATTGTCGGTCGCACCGATGATGCCAATCACGTTCCGTTTTGGTCGTGTCAATCCGAGGGTTTCGAACAATCCGAGGACGGTAGCAGCGCCACCCATGTCCCCTTTCATTCCGACGATTCCATCTTTTGGCTTGATTGAATAGCCACCTGTGTCGAATGTGACACCCTTTCCGACAACGGCAATCGGAGCTTCTTCCTCTGCCCCGCGATACTCGAGCACAATCAATTTTGGCGGAATCGTCGAACCTTGGTTCACTGCGAGTAGCGCGCCCATCCCGAGTCCTTCCATCTCTTCTTTTTCAAGAATGCGGTATTTGAAATCATGACGTTTCGCCAACTCAACCGCGTAATCCGCTAACGTCTCCGCCGTCAAAATATTGGCCGGCATCATCGTCAACGTTCGAGCGACATTGACTCCTTTCCCATAAGCCACACCCGCATCGATATCCGTCTGGTCCACGTCACCGAGCAACGTGATTGTCGGTTCTTCGACCGTTTCATTTGGAGCAGACTTATATGTAGGATGGGCATAGGTCGCCATTTCATACGCTTCTGTAAACATACGCGCCGCTCCGTCCGTAAACGTATCAAGCGCTACCGCGACGTCCTTCAGTCCACGTGCTTTGATCAGCTTCGCGACTTTCCCGAACCAATTCCGAACATTCTCGGTCGTCATGTCATTTCGTTGACCAAGTCCGACAAATAAAACACGGGTCGTCTCCCCGGCGAATGTCGGAAGGATTGTCACT
The DNA here is from genome assembly GCF_018617235.1 of Exiguobacterium sp. s132. Taxonomy (GTDB): domain Bacteria; phylum Bacillota; class Bacilli; order Exiguobacteriales; family Exiguobacteriaceae; genus Exiguobacterium; species Exiguobacterium profundum. The sequence continues at coordinate 1,293,439 of NZ_JACSJU010000001.1, forward strand.
TCCCCCGTCTTCGTAGAGAGGTCTCCTGATTGAATAAGCGCTTTGACGCGTCCAGCAAACAATGTGTCGAGCCCCTCATCGATAGAATCAGCCGCTCCAATTCCGACGACGATTGTCTCGTAAGAATCGGTCCAATTTAATTGAGCAATTTGATACATATTGCCACTTCCCTTCTATATATATGGTAAGCATAACGAACTTCTCCAAAATAATGAAATAGTATGCGTAAGAGTCAAGAAATCTTCGAATTCATGGGCTATCTCCTCGTTGTGACGTTGTTTTATTTTATGATAGGATAAGAAAGTACGCAATCGGGCTTCTCTTCATCGTGAAGTGAGGCCAATTTGACTGGTCGAGGCTTCCCCTAGTCGTAGACCGTTGCTACTTTAACTTTCTCCGTTCTCGTTAATTCTTTTTTCTTTTCGGGTATGAAGTAACGAGGCAGGAAAGTACACTATTTCTTTGAAAAGAGGGACTACGCTTATGTCACACATTAAAGGTATTGGTGCATCTGCAGGAATTGCAGTTGCAAAAGCATTCGTCATGGAGACACCTTCATTCGATATCCCATCACACAAGATTGAAGATGTCGCTGCAGAAAAGGCTCGCTTCCACGATGCGATCGCACAATCTAAAACGGAGCTTGAAGCCATTCGCGAACATACACTTCGTGAGCTCGGTCCAGACAAAGCCGAGATTTTCTCAGCTCACCTTTTAATCGTTGAGGACCCAGAAATCGTATCGCAAGTGAACGACAAAATTGAAAGCGAAAACATGAACGCAGCGAAGGCACTTGACGAAGTCGCCCAAACGATGATCATGATTTTCGAATCAATGGATAACGAATACATGCGCGAACGTGCAGCTGATGTTCGTGACGTCACAAAACGTGTCATGGCTCACATTCTCGGAGTGACATTCGTGACTCCAGCTTCGATTTCAGAAGAAGTCATCATCATTGCCGAAGATTTGACACCATCAGACACGGCACAACTTAACCGTAAATACGTCAAAGGATTCGCGACGAACATCGGCGGACGTACGTCTCACTCTGCCATCATGTCACGCTCACTTGAAATTCCGGCAGTAGTTGGAACAAAAGTTGCCCTTGAAGAAATCAAAAACGGTGACCTCGTCATCATCGACGGAACAGAAGGTGACGTCTTCGTCAACCCTTCAGAAGATCTCGTCAAAGAATACGAAGGCAAACGTGCTGATTTTGAAGCGTACAAAGAAGAGTTGAAGCAACTCGTCAACGAAGAGTCAATCACAGCGGACGGTCACAAAGTGAAGCTTGCTGCGAACATCGGGACACCGAACGACCTCGAAGGCGTTTTGAAAAACGGTTCAGATGCAATCGGGCTCTATCGTACGGAGTTCCTATATATGGACTCTGAAACGTTCCCGACTGAAGAAGAGCAATACACAGCTTACAAAACGGTTCTTGAAGGCATGGAAGGCAAGCAAGTCGTCATCCGTACACTCGACATCGGTGGCGACAAAGAGTTGTCATACCTTGACCTCCCGAAAGAAATGAACCCGTTCCTCGGCTATCGTGCCATCCGCCTTTGCCTTGAGGAAACAGATTTGTTCCGCACACAACTTCGTGCCCTTCTCCGTGCCTCAGCTCACGGTAACCTTGCAATCATGTTCCCAATGATTGCGACACTCGAAGAGTTCCGCGCGGCGAAAGCCCTTCTTCTCGAAGAAGAAGCGAAGTTGAAAGAAGAAGGAATCGAAGTCGGAAAATATGAGACAGGGATGATGGTTGAAATCCCATCAACCGCTGTCATGGCGAAGCAATTCGCAAAAGAAGTCGACTTCTTCTCAGTCGGAACGAACGACTTGATTCAATACACGATGGCGGCTGACCGGATGAACGAAAAAGTTTCTTACTTGTACCAACCGTTCAACCCTGCCATCTTGAACCTTCTCCACAATGTCATCACTGAAGCACACAAAGCTGGCAAATGGGTCGGCATGTGTGGAGAGATGGCTGGAGAAGAACTCGCGATTCCAATCCTTCTCGGTCTTGGTCTCGACGAATTCTCGATGTCCGCTTCAAGCGTCCTTCGTGCGCGTAGCCTCGTGAAACGCTTGACGAAGTCGGAAACAGAAGCAATCGTCAACGAAGTCCTCAACATGGACACAGCTGAAGAAGTCGTGAACTTCCTTAGCGAAAAGTTCGACATTAAGAAATAATGGCAAAAGTCCTTCTCTCGCTCGAGAGAAGGACTTTTTTATATACTGCATTAGAAATCAAAATCGTCTGGGTCCGGACCGACACGTTGATATCGGTCGAGTGAGTCGATTCGTTCCATTTGATCTTTGGTCAATTCAAAGTCATGAACATCGAAGTTTTCTGCGATTCGATGTGGTTTGATGGATTTTGGAATAATCACCCATCCCGTTTGGAGATGCCACCGTAACAACACCTGGGCGACGGAACGATCGACTTCTTTTGCGACCTCTACTAAAGTCTGCTCTTCGAACAACCCTCCCTGCATAAGCGGTGCCCAAGCGACCGGTACGATGCCGTGCTCGCTCATATACGATGCTAACTCGGTTTGACGAAGCAACGGATGCCGTTCAACTTGGTTCACGGCTGGAACGAGGTCACTGTTTGCAGCCAATGTCTCGAGGTGATGGATTTGGAAGTTACTCACCCCGACTGCCCCGACACGTCCCTCTCGATACAACGTTTCGAGGGCACGCCAACTCTCGACCATCTTGTCTTCCACCGGCCAATGAATCAAATACAAATCTAACTGTTCCAATCCAAGACGAACGAGTGACGCCTCGTAGGCGGAGATGGCAGCATCGTAACCTTGATCGGCGTTCCATAGTTTCGATGTGATAAATAAATCTTCCCGGGAAATATTTGCGATTTCCATTCCTTTTCGGATTCCGTCACCGACCCCCTCTTCATTCTCATAAACGGCTGCCGTATCGATATGACGGTATCCTTGACGAATCGCCTCGACGACTGCATCCATGACTGTATCCCCATCTTCAACTTTGAAGACGCCAAGTCCAATAGTAGGAATGGCTTTCTGACCGTGATTCAATTGTATGGATTGTTTCATTTGTACCCCTTCTTTCGTGAGAATTCTCCTTCACTATAAGGGGGATTCTCCTTTTCCGGAATAAGGCACATTGAAGTAACTACACAAATCGAGCCGCCCCATGATAGGAGCGGCTCGTAATCATTTATTCTGGTCCTCTGTCATCGGCTCTAAAGTCGAGCGCTTCACCCGCGACGACAGTCTCACCGAATGGTACGACGACGACTTTTCCGTCCCCGTTCGTCCAAATGATTGGTGTAATCAGTGACGGCACTTTATCACGAATCGCGCTGAGGTCGACTTCGAGAAGGACGTCTCCCGCTTCGACCCGGGCGCCTTCTTCGACTCTCGCTGTGAATCCTTCCCCTTTCAGGTTGACCGTATCGAGACCGACGTGGATCAATAGTTCACGTCCATCGTCAGCCAAAATGCCAATCGCATGTTTCGTCGGGAAGAATGTCGTGATTTGACCGGTCACCGGCGAAACGACCTGTCCGGAACTTGGTTCAATCGCAAACCCTTCTCCCATCATGCGACCCGAGAAGACTTGATCCGGCACATCATCAAGTGATAACAGGACACCAGACATCGGAGCCAAGAAGCGATGATCGGCTTGTTCAGCCGCTTCCGGTGTAATGACTGCCTTCTCTACTTTTTCTTTCGGTTTGTATTCGCCACCTTCGATGATGGTCGCGATTTGTGATTTGAGCGTGTCCGATTTTGGTCCGAAGATGGCTTGGATATTGTCTCCTACTTCAAGGACACCAGCGGCACCGAGCGTTTTTAGAAGGTCTTTGTCAACTTGTTTCACGTCATTGACGGTGACACGAAGTCGCGTGATACATGCATCTAAATGTTTAATGTTTTCAGGACCACCGAGTCCGACGAGCACTTCATATGGCAAGTCGTCCCCAATCCCCGCTTTGTCCCCTTTCGTGCCAGTCTGCACGTCACGTCCAGGAATTTTCAGATCAAACTTCGTAATAGCGAATCGGAATCCAAAGTAGTAGATGACCGCAAAGACGAGACCAACCGGGATGACGAGCCACCAGGCCGTCCGGTTCGGCAGGACCCCGAAGAGCAGATAGTCAATGAGACCACCAGAGAAGGTCATCCCAATCTTGACGTTCAGTAAATGCATCGTCATGAAGGAGAGACCGGCAAAGACGGCGTGAATTCCGAAGAGAAGTGGTGCAACGAAAACGAATGAGAATTCGACTGGTTCTGTGATCCCTGTCAAGAATGACGTAAGGGCAGCCGAGAAATAGAGACCCTCGACGTCTTTCCGCCGTTCTTTCGGAACCGTGTGGAACATGGCGAGACAGGCTGCTGGTAAGCCGAACATCATGAACGGGAATTTCCCGGTCATGTACGTACCGGCTGTGAATTCCACGCCGTCACGCAGTTGTGCGAAGAAGATCCGCTGGTCACCTTGTACGAGATCACCTGCTTGGTTCGTATACTCCCCGAATTGGAACCAGAATGGAGAATACCAAATATGGTGAAGACCGAACGGAATCAAGGAACGTTCTACTAATCCAAAGATGAATGCTGATAAGGCAACGTTTGCCTCGATGACCGTACTTGAGAACGTGTTGATCGCATTCCCAATCGGTGGCCATATATATGCGAGCGCAATCCCGATAATCAAACTGAATGCGGCCGTCGCAATCGGGACGAACCGCTTCCCTGCAAAGAACCCTAAGAAATCTGGCAACTTGATGTTGAAATACTTGTTGTACGCATAGGCTGCAACAAGACCTGCGATAATCCCCCCGAATACCCCCATTTGGAGTGTCGGAATACCGAGAACGGTGGCATACTGCGGATCACCTTGAGCGATTTCCGCGGTAATCCCATTCCATGTGCTAATGACTTTGTTCATGATCAAATAACCGACAATGGCTGCTAGACCAGCAACCCCGTCCCCGTTCGCCAGGCCGATCGCGACCCCGACGGCAAACAGTAACCCTAAGTTTGCGAAGACGATGTCCCCGGCATCTGTCATGACTTGCCAAATCAGGACAAGTGAGTCATTCGCCAGAAACGGGAGCAATTCAACGAGGTCCGGGTTTTGGAATGCGGTACCAAACGCCAAGAGAAGACCGGCTGCCGGTAAGATTGCAACCGGAAGCATGAGTGCTTTCCCGACCCGTTGTAAAACGCCAAACACTTTCTTCCACATCATGGTTCCCTCCTTTGTCAGAATACTTACTTTTTCCCTCTAACGTTTGGATGAAACCGTTTCACATAAAAAGAAAAGACCAACCCCGAAGGATTGGTCTAGGTCATCAATTAGTTAGCTTTCTTTTCGTTACCTGAAGCGATGACCGCTTGGATTTCTGATTTCAATGCGTCCGAACGTGGTCCGAAGATTGCTTGAATGTTGTTACCAACTTCAAGGACACCAGATGCACCAAGGCGTTTCAACTCATCTTTGTTGACTTGGTTCTTATCTTTTACTTCGACACGAAGACGTGTGATACATGCATCGAGGTGCTTGATGTTTTGTGAGCCACCAAGACCGACGAGGATATCTTGTGCAAGTTCCGAACCAGTAGCTGTTGACTGTTCAACAACTTCATCTTCACGACCTGGTGTTTTAAGGTTGAATTTGCGGATAACGAAACGGAATCCGAAGTAGTAAACAACCGCGAACACGAGACCGACTGGAATAACGAGCCACCAAGCCGTACGACCTGGAAGAACACCGAAGAGCAAGAAGTCGATCAAACCACCCGAGAACGTCATCCCGATTTTCACGTTCAAGATGTGCATTGTCATGAATGAAAGACCTGCGAATACCGCGTGTACTGCGAAGAGAAGTGGTGCTACGAACAAGAATGAGAACTCGATTGGTTCTGTGATACCAGTCAAGAACGATGTAAGGGCAGCAGAAGCCAAGAGACCACCGACAACCGCTTTACGCTCAGGACGTGCTTCGTGATACATTGCGAGTGCTGCTGCAGGAAGACCGAACATCATGAACGGGAATTTACCAGTCATGAACGTACCTGCTGTCAATTCAGCGCCATCACGAATTTGTGCGAAGAAGATCGCTTGGTCACCACGTACAACATTACCCGCTGCATCTGTGTATGAACCGAATTCAAACCAGAACGGTGAGTAGAAGATGTGGTGAAGACCGAATGGAATCAATGAACGTTCGATTAAACCGAAGATGAACGCTGCGAATGTACGGTTTTCATTCAACATGAAGTTTGAGAATGAGTTCAATCCGTGCTGAACTGGTGGCCATACTAATAGTAGGACGAAACCAGCAACGACGGCTGCAACTGCCGTTACGATTGGAACGAAACGTTTACCAGCGAAGAAACCAAGGAACTGTGGCAATTCGATATTGAAGTACTTGTTATAGGCCCATGCGGCGATGAGACCCATGATAATCCCTCCGAATACCCCTGTTTGGAGTGTTGGGATACCGAGTACGTTCGCGTAAGCTGGATCACCTTGTGCCAATACTTCAGGTGTGAGTTCGAGCCAAACACCCATGACTTTGTTCATGATCAAGAATCCAACGATTGCTGCAAGTCCGGCTACCCCGTCACCTGCTAAACCGATGGCGACACCGACTGCGAACAAGAGCGCCAAGTTCGAGAAGATGATTCCACCTGCTTGCTCCATCAATTGAGCGAATTTCACGACGCCTTCGTTCGTTAACCAACCAGCGCGTGATGTAAGTTGTGGGTTTTGCATTGCGTTACCGAATGCAAGAAGAAGACCGGCTGCCGGCAAGATCGCAACAGGAAGCATAAGTGCTTTACCGACTTTTTGAAGAACACCAAAGATCTGCTTAAACATCAACATTTCCTCCTTTTTTTAAGTACGTATAAACAATATGATAGCGGCGTAGATGTCAGACAACCGACGTATCTAAACGTTTTCATAAATCACGTTTATAAAAACAGAAAAGGCATGAATAAGGATAGAACGTAGACCTCTCCCAATGGAGACATCACATAACGTTCCACTCCTTACTCATGCCTGATCGAATCAGTAACACGTAAGACACGTGGTATCATTTATCTACTTGTTAGGCGCTGGAGATGCATCGTCAAATATGTCGCTTCACCTCGTGGGACGGGACGCTTTAATTCGCGTTCCATGATGCCCATCAGCTCCCAAGCAGTACTATAGCATAGCGGATATTCGTCGCGCAACACCTTTTCAATTTTTTGTGGTGCCTCGACCGTCTCACCTGTCGCGACCCGCTCAACGGCGTACCTTAAGTGCCGAAGTAAGCGCTTATAATCGAGTGATGTCCGGTCCATTTTCACGTTCAAACGACTCTCAATCGTCTGAACAATTTGCCCGATGATTTGATTATGACGGTTGACCTCGAGGACGTTTTTGAACGTCGTCGCCGAGTGAATATGAAGGGCGATAAACCCTGTTTCCGCATCCGGGAGCAAAACGTTCAATCGTTCATGGAACATATCGACAATCCGTTCCGCGAGCGCAAACTCGTTTGGGTAGAGTGATTCCGTCTCGAGTAAAAACGGATTCGTCACTTCCATCCCTTGTTCGATTCGCTTCATCGTGAAGAACAAGTGATCGGTCAAACCGATATGGATGTGCTCATCGACTTTCTTGCCCGTACTCGTCTCAATAAAGCCAACAATCTCTTGCATGAATGCAATGAAGTCCTCGTCGACATGTTTGACGAGTTCCTGATATTGTGATTGCTCTTCTTTATCTGTCAGTTGATACACTTTCTCCGGGACGCTGGCCGGGTCGACGAGGTCGCCTGGTTTTTTGCCAAAGCCAATCCCCTTCCCGAGTAGAATGACTTCCGGATCCGTATCATGTTGACAAATGACAACGCTATTATTCAACACTTTTTTGATCGTATACATCGGTAATGTCATTCGCATCGCATCCCTTACTAAAAATCGTTTCGCTATCTAGTATATCGGTTCATGCCCTAAAAAAGTAGGGACAAAACAAAAAAGGCGAACATTTCTGTCGCCAATTAAAACATTGAATAACCGCTCTTTCGTAAGAAACGAATCGTCACACCAGCTAGAATTGCACCGAGCAATCCAAAGCCGAGCATGAATAAATCGAGAAGTTGCAACCCGACGAGTCCTTCATAGACACTCGTAAGCGCGGTCGATGTCTCGGTCACGTAACTCGAAAGTTTGACATTATCAATCATCATGATGACAAAAATCGGATAAATGAACACAAGTGTCCATGTCTTTTTAAGTAACATATTCAAGATGAAGCCGATACTGAAAAAAATCGTCATATATAAAACGGCTCCAATGACTGCTTGGATAATATGCATGTATTGCCCCCCTTGTCCGCTCTTCATTATACAAAATTTCGACCAACGAGGTCAAAGAACTTCCTATGACAATTTCGAAAGAAAAACAGCCCGTTCTGAGATAGAACGAGCCGTGCAATCATGAAATTAGAACTTCCCTTTTTTAAGGACGAGTCCGTACTTTTTCAATTCGATGAAGTGTTTGTTGTCGATGACTTTTTTCATGAACGAAGCGTTGCGACCGAAGATCTTCTTGCCCATCACGATTCCGATTCCATCGTTATGTCCGAGTGAAGCGACCGTTCCCTTGCTCTCGTAAGTGAACTTCGATGTCGATTTTCCATTGATGAGCGCCGCAATGTTTTTCGCAACGTTATGTGCTTGTTGTGTCGCGATTTGTGCCGTCGGTGGGTATGGACGGTTCGATGCAGGATCCATGACCGCTGAGCAGTCACCGATGATGAAGACGTTGTCGTGACCTGGTGCACGGTTGTCCGCTTCCACCATGACACGGTTACGGACCGCTTCAAATCCTGATTTTTCGATGATCGGGCTACCACTTACGCCACCTGTCCAGATGATCGTGTTGGCACGAATCGTTTCTGTCGTGTCACCTTGAAGTGGACCGAATGTCACCACACCTGGCTCGACACCTTTGATTCCGTTACCAAGTTTCATCTCGACACCGTTACGTTCCAACCATTTCTGTGCGTACGTTGTGAGTTCTGGGTCGAAACCAGGAAGAACTGTTGGTGCTGCTTCAATGTTAACGATGCGAACCGCTTCGCGTGGAACGTCATATTGTTTGCAAAGCTCTGGAATCCGGTTGACGATTTCACCGAGGAATTCGATTCCTGTGAATCCAGCACCACCGACAACGATCGTCACGAACGAATTGTCAGAAGAACCATTTGTTTTATATTGAGCGAATGAATATTCGATGTGCTCTTTGATTTTACGAACACTGTTCAACGAGCTGATTGTCATCGCATTTTCTTTCAAGCCTGGGATACCGAACGTTTCAGGTACACCACCGAGACCGATGACGACATAGTCGTATTCGACAACTGAACCATCTTCGAGTGTAACTTGTTTCGCAGCAGTATCGACGCGATCGACGATCCCTTTGACAAGTTTCACACGTGACGGGTTCACAATATCGTTAATGTAGATGCGTGCTTGGTCTGGGTTCATCGTTCCAGCAGCTGGTTCGTGAAGCCATGTCGTTTGGTAGTGATAATCATGCTTGTTGATAAGCGTAATGTTCGCATCACCTGCAGCGAGTGTCTTTTGAAGGTTGACGGCTGTGATGAGTCCACCGAAGCCCGCACCAAGAATAACAATGTTAGGTCGTTTCATGTTCATTTCCACCTTGTTTAAAATTTTGTTTTTTTGAACAACTATGTTGTGTGTTTCTTCACATAGACGTTCACAATAAAGCCTATTCTTGTTCAACATCTGTTCACAATTGCTTCTGTTTTATTGTACGCTCTTTAATTTGAATTCTCAATGGAAAAGCTTATCTTCTTGAATTTTTTTTGAAAGTGTTGCATGTTTGTACTGAATGGATTTAATTCAATAAACTCTCTATAATAGATGTATACGCTTTGAGGAGGAATTCGATGAAGACGACGAAAGATGTAATCATCATCGGTGGCGGCCCAGTCGGACTGTTCACCGCATTTTATGCAGGCATGCGCCAACTCGATACGACGTTGATTGAAAGCTTACCGCAACTCGGTGGTCAGTTATCAACGCTCTATCCTGAAAAATATATTTATGATATTGCCGGTTTCCCGAAAGTGAAAGCACAGGACTTGATTGATCAACTAAAAGCTCAGGCCGATCAATTCGAACAAGACTACCGCCTCGGCGAAACGGTGGAAACGGTCGAACGCCTCGAGGACGGCACTTTCGTATTGACGACGAACAAAGAAGAGTATCATACGAAAGCCATCATCATCACAGCCGGAAACGGTGCCTTCTCAGCCCGCCCACTCGGTCTTGATGGCTGCGAAGATTATGCCAACCTTCATTACTTTGTTGACAACATGGAGAAATTCCGTGATCGCCGTGTCATGATTGCCGGCGGTGGCGATTCAGCCGTCGACTGGGCACTCATGCTTGAAGGAATCGCAAAAGAAGTACACATCGTTCACCGTCGTGACCGCTTCCGTGCTCATGAACATACGGTAGAACAGATGAAGGCATCGACGATTAACGTCCTTACGCCTTACAACATCGAGTCACTGTCTGGTGAGACACACATCGAATCTGTCGAATTGACAGATAAGGATGGCGAATCAAAAATCGTTGAAATCGATGATTTGATTTGTAACTACGGATTCGTTTCATCGCTCGGTCCAATCAAGAACTGGGGAATGGAATTCGAGAAAAACACAATCCGTGTCGATTCACGTATGGAAACGACCGTTGCCGGCATCTTCGCTTGCGGTGATATCGCGACATACGAAGGGAAAGTAAAATTGATTGCGACCGGTTTCGGTGAAGCCCCAATCGCCATCAACCAAGTGAAACAGCTCGTGGATCCGACAGCTCGTCATCCGCAACACTCGACATCTGTATTTGCTGGGAAATAACCAAAAAACGCTTCTGTGGACCACATCCACAGAAGCGTTTTTTATCTTTTCATCGTTTGGACGATGACCCGGTCAATCCAGTCATCGAGTTGCGTAAACACAAATCCCGCCTTCTTCGCCTCAGCAATCGACATATAATAGTCGACATCCGAATCATACGGCGACGAGTCTCCATCTTTTATAATATGGACGGGTTTTCCGACGTGTTGACCGATTCGCTCCATCAAGGCCCCCATCGAGATGAGTCCATCACTCGCCGCATTGAACGGTCCTGTCACATTGGCACGTCCGACCCATTCTAAGAAGGCGGCCGCTTCCGCACTCGAGATGAAGCCCATCTTTGCTTCCGGGTGATGCAAGACAACCGGTTCCTCGTTCCGGATTGCATCTACATAAAACTTCAATCGGTCTGTATAGTCATCCGGACCTAACACGATCGGTAATCGTACGGTCGCCACCGGGAAAGAGGCGCGATGGAAGAAGAATGATTCCGCCTCGCGTTTCCCTTGTCCGTAGTCATGTTCGGATTCAAGATGATATTCGTAATGGAGCGGATTGAAGTCGCTCTCTTTTAAATCAGGACCAGGCGCGTAGACCGACATCGTCGACGTGAGCACATATTTCCCGACTTTGTCCATGAACGCATCCGAGGCGATTTTTGCCTGATACGGAGTAAAACAAATGTTGTCATAGACGAGGTCGTACCGTTCGCGGGCCAAGTCTTTCATCGTCGCGACCGATTGCCGGTCTCCTTTGACAGACCGAATCCCTTCAGCTTCCGGCACCTGTAGTTGCCCTCTCGTCACAATCGTCACATCATCCCCTGCTTCAGCAAGTCGCAATGCGAGCCGTTTTCCGAAATAGCGTGACCCTCCGAATATCAATACTTTTCTCATGACCCTGAATCCTCCCATTTGTAATGACGTCCCTACTCATTTTCCCTTCAAAGAAACAGACTAATCTACCACTTTTACACGTATTCTTGCTATTCTAATAAGTAAAGACTTGTTAGGGGGCTCGAATATGCACCAAATCATGTTAGAAAAAGGATGGACGTATGAACTACCACCACAGTATGCAATCTATCAGAGCTTATCTGATTTCAGTCGTTACTCTGTCCTCGACCAAGAGGAAGAGAGTGTCTGCTCATTCCGCATCACGAATGACACGTGTACAATCACAGGCTTTCGGCCTTGGCAACATCACATCGAACTCGACGTAACTGCAAAAGTCATTCGGTTGATTTTGACAGAAGAAGAATAAGAACCGATCGCACTCGCGATCGGTTCTTATTCTTTAGCATTCTCCTGGCGTACCTGCATTCGTCGCTGTCCGGAAACTCGAACCGCAACCGCATGTTGCAATCGCATTTGGGTTTTTAATTGTGAAACCGCCACCGAGCATCGACTGCTTGTAATCAATCTCGAGGCCATCAACAACCCCATGATCCACTTCCGCAACGATGACGCGGACACCATGATGGTCGAATTGAATGTCTTTGTCCGTCTTCTCCTCGTCGAAGCCCATCCCGTATGAAAGTCCTGTACATCCGCCACCTTGTACCTTCACTCGCAAGTATTGCGCATCCGGGCGTTCCGTCTGTTTCATCATCTCTAGCACTTGAAGTGCGGCTGACTCTGTTAAATGAATCATCTGAACTCCTCCTCATATATCTTCAATTCAAGTCAATTGACTTGTCATCTTGTGGATTATCTTGTATAACTAAACTGTAACAAAAAAAATTAAATCGTTCCATCTTCGGGGCAGGGTGAAATTCCCGACCGGCGGTATTGAAGAATATATTCTTCTCAGCCCGTGAGCGAGCAAGGCGTTGCTTGCTGATTTCGTGAGATTCGAAAGCCGACAGTATAGTCTGGATGGGAGAAGATGGCGGCATCCGACCGATATCCGGATGTTTTCTTTGACGTGGACTTTTCCACCTCGGAAAACATCTCTTTCGTATGCGCGTAAACTCTCCCGATTGTCTTCATTGCAATCGGGTTTTTATATGCGACGGATGCCATTCATCGAGGAGCGACCTAAAGGAGAGATTCTGATGAAAACTACGCGCAACAAACGACTGACAACAATGGTGACTTTGGCGATGCTCGGGACGATCTCGTTCGTACTCATGCTATTCAACTTTCCGCTCCCATTTTTACCGCCATTCCTTAAAGTGGACTTTAGTGACATTCCTGCACTCATTGCCGGAATCGTCTTTTCCCCACTCGCAGGAGTCGTGGTCGTCGGTTTGAAAAACGTCTTGTACTACGTCTTTAACGGTGGCGGCGTTCCAGTCGGGGAAGTCGCAAACTTCTTCGCAGGTGTCGCATTCATGTACCCAGTTGCCTGGTTCTACCATAAGCGCAAGTCAAACAAAGCACTCGCTTCTGGATTACTTGCCGGTACAATCACAATGGCTCTTAGCCTCGCCATCTTAAACTATCTCGTCATCTTGCCAGCCTACGCCTTCTTCTTCGGAATGGCAGACATGGCCGACCCGGCGGTGAAAACGGATCTTGTCCTTTACGGGATCTTACCGTTCAACTTGATTAAAGCGATCTTGATCAGCGCGCTCTTCGTCCCACTCTTCTTGAAATTGAAGCCGTGGATCGAACGTCAACGCGTACAACTTCAAGCATAATCAATATACGAGCATCTAGGCGTTGCCTAGGTGCTTTTTTTAACCATATTGTAAGGAGGGGCATTCATTATGACAGACGAACAGGATTTGGTTCATTTTCTAAAACAAGACGCCGAGCTCATAAAGCTTCTCCACGCCGTCGCCAACCTCGATTTACCGGATTGTTGGATTTGTGCGGGATATATTCGTTCAAAAGTCTGGGACCACCTTCACGGATACGAAACATCGACTAAAACAGATGATGTAGATGTGATTTATTTCGACCCAAACCAACCAGAGGAAGCAGTCGAAAAACAACTCGAAGAGCGATTATTCCGCCTCATCCCCGATGTACCTTGGTCTGTCAAAAATCAAGCGAGAATGCATCACGTCAACAACCTTCCACCCTATGCTTCATCGGTCGATGCGTTGGCACATTTTCCTGAGACCGTCACCGCGATCGGGGTACGTCTTCAATCGGATGGTTCCCTCATCCTCGCTGCCCCACACGGCATTCACGACTTGATCAACATGCACGTTATACCGACACCACCCTTTGATTCGAACTCTTCAAAGTATCCCATCTATCTGGAGCGGTTGCAGCAAAAGAACTGGTCCGCCAAGTGGCCAAACATCACCATACATACATCCTTCTCATAATAAAAAAACGCGACCACCGAAGTGATCGCGTTTTCTTATACCGATTAAAGAAGAAGTCCAGCCAATGTAGCTGACATCAAGTTTGCAAGCGTACCTGCAAGAATCGCGAGAACACCCATGCGTGCGATGTCACCACGACGGTTTGGCGCCATACCACCAAGACCACCAAGAAGGATTGCGAGTGACGAGATGTTTGCGAAACCACAAAGTGCGAATGCGATCATCGCTTCTGTACGAGCTGACAAATCACCAGAACCGATGATTGGAGCAAACTCAGAGAAAGCAACGAATTCGTTCAAGACTAGTTTTTGACCGAGGAAGCTACCGAATTGTACAGCATCCGCCCATGGTACACCAATCACGAATGCAAGTGGCGCGAAGACGTAACCGAGAATCAATTCGAGTGACAAGCTATCAAATCCGAAGAGTCCACCAACTGAACCGAGGATCAAGTTGACAAGCGCAATCAATGAAACGAATGCAAGAAGCATCGCACCGACGTTCAAGGCAAGGAAGAGACCGTCAGAAGCACCACGTGCCGCTGCATCGACGAAGTTCGCCGCTCTGTCTTCTTCATCTTCTACAATCTCGATGTCGTCATCGTACTCTTCTGTTTCTGGTACGATGATTTTCGCGAATAAAAGACCTGCTGGCGCTGCCATGAAGCTCGCTGCGAGCAAGTATTCGAGCGGTACACCGAGTGCTGCATAACCTGCAAGTACAGATCCGGCAACCGATGCGAGTCCACCGACCATGACTGCGAAGAGCTCAGACTGTGTCATTGTAGGAAGGTACGGCTTGATGACAAGCGGTGCTTCCGTTTGACCGACGAAAATGTTCGCTGTTGCTGAAAGTGACTCTTTACGTGACGTACCAAGTGCTTTCGCAAGGGCAGTACCGAGGATACGGATGACCCACTGCATGACGCCGAGGTAGTAAAGCAATGCGATTAATGATGACATGAAGATGATAATCGGAAGGACTTGGAATGCGAAAACGAAGTTGTCGCCACCGACTGCTGTTCCGAATACGAAGGCAATCCCGTCACCCGCTGTGTTCAAGACAGCTTGAACCCCATTTGAGATCCATTCAAGCGCCTTACGTCCCCATGCCGTATATAAGACGAGGAATGCAAATGCGAATTGAACAGCGAACGCTGCCAAGACCGTGCGCCATTTGATGGCTTTACGGTTGGTAGAGAAGATGTAAGCGATTGCAATTAGTGCCAAAATACCAACCACACTCATGATTTTCATTGATGTTGTGCTCCTTTCATATTAAACAAAACCAATTATATGTGTCATACCCGAAAAGAGATGTGTCCTACCGTTTGAAACGCTTTCTTTTTATCGTTGTTAAACGTCAGACAACCTACATTCGAACCTCTTAGAATATAACATCCCTCTTTTTAAAATGCAACGGGTGAAATAAAAAAGTTTGAGGTCATTTCCTCAAACTTTTTACCATGCCATCTCTTCGATTTTTTCATACACCTTCGTCACGAGCTCTTCTGGTGTTTCACCCGTCACCACTTCCCCGTCTACGAGGCAAAAGAGATCAAGGGAACAGACACCACAATAGCCTGTACAGCCATATTCGACCACATCAAGATCAGGGTCGGACTCTAATTTAGCCCGGGCAATTTGTGAGCCCATCGCCAAATTCGAAGCACAAAATTCGATGATCGGATTCATCATATATGTCACCGTCTTTCTTTACGTGAATTATCGGAAAATGGTTCTTCTACGGCAGATTATAACATGATACAGTTGAAGAGTAACAAAGGGGGATTATTATGCGCAAATTAGTCGTCTTAGGAGGCGGTTACGGGGGAATGCGTGTGATTGAGAGAGTACTTGGACATCAGTTACAAGACATCTCGGTCACGCTCGTCGATCGCTTGCCTTATCATGGATTGAAAACTGAGTATTACGCACTGGCCGCAGGAACGGTCTCGGACCGCGATATTCGCATCGACTTTCCGGATGAAATCGATTACATATACGGACAGGTCACGGACATCGACACCGAAGACAAAATGGTTCTGCTCGCGAGTGGAGAAAAAGTGCCCTACGACGACCTCGTCATCGGATTAGGATGCGAAGACAAATACCACAACGTTCAAGGAGCAGCCGAATTCACGTACAGTATTCAAACACTGGAAGAGTCACGTAAGACACAACAAGCGATCAACGGTCTGCGACCAGGTTCGGTCGTTTCTGTCGTCGGTGCCGGTCTATCTGGTGTCGAACTCGCCAGCGAACTTCGTGAGAGCCGGCCTGATTTGACGGTCCGTTTATTCGACCGCGGACCATCCGTTCTATCTTTCTTATCTAATCGTGTCTCGATGTACGTACAATCTTGGTTCGAGGAGCACGGCGTCGAAGTCATCAATAATGCGAACATCACACGTGTCGATGCTGACGGATTATGGAACCATGAAGACTTATTCCCATCTGATCTGACCGTATGGACGGCCGGGATTCAACCGGTCGCCGTTGTACGGAATCAAGGTTGGGAGCTCGATGGAGGCGGACGTGTCAAATTGACGGAACATCACTTTGTTCCTGGACTGCCGGACGTGTTTGTCGTTGGTGACAATGCGAGCTTACCGTACGCACCGTCCGGACAACTTGCCGAAGCCCAAGCCGAACAGATCGTTCAAGTCTTGCTTTGCAAATGGAAAGGTATCAATTATCCAGAATTACCCGACATCAAACTGAAAGGGACGCTCGGTTCCCTCGGGAAGAAGGCTGGCTTTGGGGTGTTTATGGGGAAACAATCACTCACCGGGAAAGTAGCCCGACTATTAAAGTCCGGTATCCTTTGGAAACATAAAGTCATTAAATGAATACATTGCGAACGAGCCTCTGGCTGGTTCGCTTTTTTAATTTGTTCATCTGTTATTTCTATTCATTTTTCTAACGATTGAGTCAAAAGTCTTGTATCTGAATCCCCTGTATCCTTATCTAAATATTCAGATATTTAATGCCATTGGCGTATTCTACACGTTGGTAAAACTTGTTACTCTATGGTCACGGCAGTTCGACATCCCGTCATCTTGCCTACATACCCTAAAGGAGGAAACAAGTTGAAAAAAATCTGTAGCTCCGTCCTCGCCTCTCTGCTTGTCTTGTCAACCGTACCTGGGGGTGCGGATGCCGCCCCAAACAAAGAGAAAGAACGTGTCATCGTCGTTTTCAAGGAATCGGCAAAGAAAATTCCGCTGTCGATTGAAGGCATGGAAGTTAAACAACAGTATTCGAATATTCCTGCAGCAGCACTCGAAGTTCCGAAAGCTGCCTTGAATGGACTGAAGAATAACCCGAACGTCGCACACGTGGAAGTGGATCAAATCGTACAGGTTGAGAATCAAACACAAGACTGGGGGATTCCAAAACTAAAAGCTCCTTCATCTTGGCAGAGTGGATTCACAGGGAAAGGTGTCAAAGTATCCGTCGTCGACACAGGGATTTCGCCCCACCCCGATTTAACAATCGCTGGTGGTGCCTCATTTAGCACGGTCACGAGTTCGTATGCCGATGACAATGGTCACGGTACACACGTAGCCGGGATTATCGGTGCACGTAACAATAGCATCGGAACAGTCGGGATTGCACACGAGGCAAGCATATACGCCGTCAAAGCTCTTGAGGCGAACGGAAGTGGTAGCTTATCGAGTATCGTTGCCGGGATTGACTGGTCGATCACTAATGATATGGATATCATCAACTTGAGCCTCGGGACGACAAGTCCATCGACGACGCTCCAACAAGTTGTCGATCGTGCCAATAATGCAGGCATCCTTGTCGTCGCGGCGGCGGGTAACAATGGTCGTACCGATGGATCGGGTGACCTCGTCAACTATCCGGCTCGTTACAGTTCGGCAATTGCTGTTGCTGCAACAGATATCAACAACAACCGTGCCTCGTTCTCGGCGACAGGTAGCACTGTCGAAGTGGCAGCACCTGGTGTCGGCATCAACTCGACCCTCTCAAATGGGGGCTACGGTCAAATGAGCGGAACATCAATGGCGACACCGTATGTGGCGGGTAACCTCGCACTCATGAAACAGGCGTTCCCTACGCTATCGAGCACACAACTCCGTACAAAATTGTCGCAAGACTCCATCGACCTTGGTACAACAGGTCGCGACACATGGTTCGGGAACGGACTTGTCCAATCCCCGACTTCTGGTGGTACGACGCAACCTGTCCAAGCACTCACGACGACAGTCTCGACATCGAAGTCTTCTTACTACGCTGGTGAAGTCGTCTCGATTTCTTCGGCAGTACGAAATTCAAATGGCCAAGCGGTCGCAAACGCCGATGTTCGTGTGAAGGTCACACAACCGAACGGTACGACGCTTGTCGGTACAGGCAAGACGAATTCATCAGGAGCCATCACATTCACACTCTCGACGAATTCTTGGTCACAACGCGGAACGTATCAAGTGAAGTCTGATGCGACGCTTACCGGCTACACGGCTGGTTCAGCGACGTCATCGTTCCAGCTTCTCTAAATAAAAAAAGTCGAGTCCTTTCGCTCGACTTCACTAATTGACGAATCAAGTCGTGTCATGCGACCTGATTCGTCTTTTTTATCATTTGACCACTTACAATCGTTGTGCGGTATCCATCAACCGTGTCGAAGACGTCGCAATCTGGGTCGTGGCACGCTTGAGTTCGGCAATGGATTCCACAATCTCATCTATATCACCGGCGAGACTCCCCATCTGCCCGTCAGCATGCTCCGAATCACCCGAAATTTGGAGGAAGGCATCCGTCACTTCATTGATCCGTCCCATCGTCTGCTTCATCTCTTGCTCGGTCGATAAGACGCGGCTCGAAGTCTCTTCCATCTGGTTCGTGAGACGCTTCACCAAATCCTCCACCTCTTCCGCCGCTTGTTTCGATTGACTCGCGAGCGTCCGTACTTCGGAAGCGACGACTTGGAATCCTTTCCCTTGCTCGCCTGCCCGTGCTGCTTCAATCGCGGCATTCAAGCTAAGTAGGTTCGTCTGGTTGGCAATTTGTTTGACCGAATCCGCAATCGTCATGATCTCGTTCATCAATCTTTCGAGCGCCTTGATTTCCTGAGCTGAATCGGAGAGGTCACGCGCGATTTCATCAAGGCGTCCCGCCTCCGACAAAATCGTGTCTTTCCCACTCACTGAAGAGTGAAGTACCGTCCGTAGCTTTGTCTGCGTGAGTGAACTTGAATGCTTCATATCATCTGCCCGCTCATTCATCGACTGAAAACTAGCCATGACTTCTTGTGAGAGGGCAGCCAAATCTTCACTCGCCTGCTGAATCGTTTGACTGATTTCATCTTTCACGTGTTGCATCTGGTCACGAACGACGTCTGCTTCATCGTCAAACATCTCGAGCACGATTTGTTGCTCGAAGTTAAAGATTTTCGAGACGGCCATCATCAACCTCATTTTCGAGTCCGCATCGAGCTGCTCATGTTGAATCGATAAGACGAGCGTCTCGAATATTTTTTGGAAGGCCGCCATATACCATTTCCCTTTCAGACCGATCAGATAATGACGTTTGGCGATGGCGAGACGTCGATTGATATATGCTTCATTCAACTTCCCTTCAAACATCTCCATTATATGGTTAGAAAGAGTGAGTTTTAATTTGTCCGATGACGAATGTTGCCGAATCAACTCTCTCATCTCGTCGATCTTTTCGAGCTCTTCATAAAACACATCAACCAACCGAGGTGTCAATTGACGTAATTCCTGTTGATACGCACGTAAATAAGCTAAATCCTCACGTTCGAGACGAATCAACTGACGTTGTCGTTCCAACTCATCGGGAAGTGCGATCAACAAGTGCTCCATTTGGGACGAGGTGTCTAAATGGATCGGCATATTTCGTTTTCGGGCAAACATCAAATAGTCCTCCTTTAATAAACAGGTTTATTAATTTTCAAAATATTATAAAATTTATACAAGTTATGTTCAGTTTAGCCCGAGAGACAAAAGTTGTAAAATCTTTTTCTGAATTATAGGTAAACAAAAAACGAACCTTGCTATCGCATGGTTCGTCCACTTGCTCACTATTTTATATGATTGACGGATCCTTGTTTCGCCTCAATTGCCGCATACACTTTTCGTAACTGAACGACCCCTTCATCAATCACTTCTCCGTCGAGCAAGACGAGCGGATAAAACCATTCATCGTCTTTAAGCGCCTGGGCAAACTCGTCCTCACTCTGTTCGAAATCGATATACTCGAAAGAAAAGGACTGCTCCGGATACTTGCGTCCGAGCGCACTTTGCAACCACTCATACGTCTCGGTCGAACTCGGTGCACCGACACAACTGGCACATTGAACCTCTGCCCCATAAACCGTGATTTTCATTTTCATTCCCCCTCGAAACCATTATACAAAAATCCTCCCCACTCCCGATGACGAAACGCTCAGCGTAAATGATTGAGAAACACTCTCAAACTTGCTAGAATAAAGTAGAACGAGAAAGGGGTAGATACCATGGAAATGTTTGATCAAGTCCAAGAAGTGCTCGATAAATTGCGTCCGTTCTTGCTTCGTGACGGCGGAGACGTCGAACTCGTTGATGTCGAAGAAGGCATCGTCAAGCTCCGTTTGATGGGTGCTTGCGGCAGCTGCCCGTCTTCAACAATCACGCTAAAAGCCGGTATTGAGCGTGCGCTCATCGAAGAAGTACCAGGCATCGTCGAAGTAGAACAAGTATTCTAAGCAAAAAGGGAGACATTCGTCATCCCTTTTTTTCATGCTTCCATTCATTTAAACTCTCAACCATATAGGTCGGGAGTTTTTCTTGTTCTTGAACAAATGCTGGACCGTGTACACCTGAGTTGACGTGAAGTGTACGGATTCCCCCATTGATCCCGAATAGAATATCTGTATGATAGTTATCCCCTACCATCACGACATCCTCTTTCGTCAATCCAATCATGTCGAGTGCAATATCAATCATGACCGGTTCTGGCTTCCCGATAAAGAATGGTTCTTTTTCTGTCGTCACCGTCAACACGGATGTGAGCGACCCGTTCCCCGGTAAAAACCCTCGTTCTGTCGGAATGGCGATATCCCCATTCGTCGAAATGAATCGGGCTCCCGAACGAATGGCGATCGCCCCTCGCGCCAACTTCTCATACGTAATGTGACGGTCGAGACCGATGACCACATAGTCCGCTTTCGGTTCGTCCGTGACGTGGAACCCACGAGATTCTAAGGCGAGTCGGAGTCCGTCTTCGCCAATCATATAGACGGTCGCGCCCGGTGACATCTTCTCAATATAAAAAGCCGTCGCCATCGCACTCGTCAAGACGTTTTCTGCCTTCACATTTGCCCCCATTGAAATCAACTTATCCGCAATCTGCTGTTGTGTCATCGAGGCGTTATTCGTGACGAATAAGTATGGGACGCCCGTAGCTTCTAACTCGTTTACAAAATCGACAGCAGCTTGAACGGGCTCTATTCCTGCATACATCGTACCATCTAAATCAAACAAATATCCTTTTATCGGTTCCATCCAATCACTCGCTTTCTGGCAAGAATGCGGACACTGGTCCAAGTTCGACCTCTAAGTAGCGACGAACTTGCCTGGAGAACGCTGTGAAGTCTTGTTTCGACGTCTTCACCCATTCATCGAAGCGGGATGCGTCTGCATCGACGAACTCACGGACATAGTATGCACGCAATCCGACGAGCGCCTTGGTGGCATTACCCGTCTTCTCATCGAGCACGCGTTCATCGAGCAGAATGTCGACAATATCCTCATAGCTACCCGGGTCTCGCATGATGAATCCGTCAATCATCGAGTTCCCTACGTCGATGACCCCTTCTATCAGGAGGACAGCCATTCGTTGTTTCGCAAGTTCTACCGTAAACGCATCTCCGCTCAGTTGGTCCGTATGTGCTAACATCGTCTCCATTTGTTCCAGTGTCTGATTAATCTTCTCTCTATTCACAAAATACATGATGATCCCCCCTGCTGTTAATACTAATCCTTTTTCGTTCTGGAGAAAAGAACCTGCCCTATTTACATCATTTATAAAAATGTGATACACTAATCAACGGATTTGAGCCATAAAAAGTATAACACATTTAATAGAGATAACGTGGAGGGTACAACACTATGGAACGTGAATTAGCATTAGAAATCGTACGAGCAACGGAAGCCGCAGCACTCGCATCATCGAAATGGATTGGACGCGGGCAAAAGAATGAAGCCGATGACGCAGCTACGTCAGCGATGCGCGAAGTTCTCGGAACAGTGAACATGGATGCGACGGTCGTGATCGGTGAAGGTGAACTCGATGAGGCACCGATGCTCTACATTGGGGAAAAACTCGGTACGACGTTCGGTCCGAAAGTCGACATCGCCGTTGATCCGCTCGAAGGTACATCCATTGTCGCAAAAGGACTCGGAGATGCGATGGTCGTCATCGCTGTTGCGGATGAAGGTGCCCTCCTCCACGCACCAGATATGTACATGGATAAGCTCGTCGTTGGGCCGAACTTAAAAGGAAAAGTCTCGCTCGATGAACCACTCGAGTCGATCATCGAAAAAGCAGCAAAATATAACAATAAACGTATTGAAGAAGTGACGGTGATCATGCAAGACCGCGATCGCCACGAACACCTTCGCCAAGCCGTCATGAACGTCGGCGCACGCGTCAAATTGTTTGAGGATGGCGATGTCTCGGCCGGAATCGCAGCTGCCGTCAAAACAAATCCGATTGATATTTTCATCAGTACAGGCGGTGCTCCTGAAGGCGTCATCACGGCTGCAGCTGTCAAAGCGCTTGGCGGAGACATGCAGGCCCGTCTTCACCCGATGAATGAAGAAGAATCTGCACGCGTCATCTCGATGGGCATTGAAGATCCGCTCCAACTCCTCACGCTCGACGACCTCGTCAAGAGTGATGACTGTATCTTCGCCGCAACAGGTGTCACGTCAGGTGAGTTGCTCGATGGCGTCAAATTCTTAACAGATGATATCGTCGAGACGACATCACTCGTCATGCGCTCGAAGACACGTACGATTCGTAAAGTCGTGGCCGAACACCACTTGTCGTTGAAGCCATACTTACAAAAAACTGAAGTCAACGCCTAATCAAAAACGCCTTGCTCAATCACTTGAGCGAGGCGTTTGTTTCTTTAAAATCCTTGTTCTGTTCCGTGCACTGGCTCATTCGAATCAATTTGCTTGTCTCGAATCGAATCGTAGAACGTCGCGTACGTCGTCGAGAAGTAAGGTCCGATGAAGAAGAACCCGATCCCGAGCGTCAAGATCCCGACGAGGAACCAACCAAAGAAGGACAAGACGAGCATGAAGGCTTCCATCTTGTGCCCATCCATGAGACGACGTGATTCTGTGATCGACTCGAGTGCGGAAAGTTCAGGCTGATCGCGCAAAATGTACGGCGTAAGTGAATATGAGAATCCTTTGATGATTCCCGGTACGATGAGTAACAACGTCCATAACACGAGGAATACCCCCATCACAAACGAGGTGATGACATGTTTGAAGTAACGTGTCTGGAACGGCTTGAACAGCGTTGAGAGCGAGGCTCCTTTCTCACGTGATACGTTGAGAGCAAGCCACGACCAACCGATCGCAAGTGGGGCAATTAAAATTTGCAGAACGTTCGATACAAAGCTCAAAGTGACTTCTGTCGATGTGAACGGTTCTGGCGAGTTGACGTCCATTTCAGGCGCAAACCATTGCGGAATCCCGTTAATAATGAGGAACAAGAGTGCCAATCCGGCCATCAACCACCATTTTCCTTTCAAGGCGTGTCGTGCATGTTGTTTCCATTCAGATCTCATAGTAATCCATCCTTTTTCGTAGTCTTTCTATTAGTGTACGTGAAAAGGTGACCATACGTTTCAAAAAAACATAAAAAAAGGGAAAGGAATTTTTCCTTTCCGCTTAGCGAATCATCACATTGCCTAAAAAGAACTGAGACATGGACAAGATCAACAACAGCACCCCGAGTGATAACACAAGGTGAGATGTGACTTTGAAGACACGGCCTCGCAAGAACGAATGGCCATATTCAAAGCGACGGATGATCAACACATGAAAGAGTTCAAATAGAATGACTGCCGCCGTAAAATAAAAGGTCATCATGATATGGAAACCAAAAAAGAACATGGCCAATATCCCGAGTCCGAAGTTATGAATTCGATTATGGACGTCATCCCGATCCCCGACGGTCGTTTGTACATGTTGCATCCAAATCACCTCACTATCAAAACCAAAAAACGACGAAACGATCCTTAATGACAATTTATCACATTTTTCCAACCTCAAAACCGGAAGTCACGACTTTTTACCTAAACGAAATATTTGGAAATCAAATGTAATAAAAAAAGTGCTGACTGCTCAGCACTTCACACGTTTGATTCATCGGTCTTGTTAAACTTACGCTTCAACTTCAGTTTTTGCTTCGTTCCCCCAAAGACGGGTCCACTCTCTTCTTCGTTGATTTCCGTTTCTTTTTTCAAAACGAAATAAGGACATCCAAAGTTGCAATATTCGTATACGTAGTCCATCACGTGATCAATTCGGTTCTCATAGGTCGCCAATTTAGATTGCGGTTCATAGAATCCCTTCAATCGCAACTGACCATGCCCCCAATCACCGACGATGTAATCGTACTTATCTAGCACGTCACTATACCGTGCGATAAACGCCTCTTCATCGAACCCGTCCCGTTTTTCTTCCAAGACGGTATATCCGTGGCGATTCACTCGAATCATCGCTCCCACCTCCACTCTGTTATCATAGCATGCCCTCATCGATGCACTCTATCCTTTTCGAATCACTTCATGACGGGCAACGATTGTTTCTCGTAATACATCTCGCAGAAGTTCGGGCATGAAATATCGCTTCGGTTGGTCTGCCAAATAAGGAAGAAGCGGACCGAATGTCAACATATCGACCGTTGCGACACGATATGTCCGATTTAAATCCAATCGTTCCCCCATCACATAAGTCTGACCGTCACGTTGTTCGATTTGATAGAGACTCGGTTCTCCGAGAACGGTCCCTCTGAACCCGAGACCTCTTACATGCATATTCGTGAACGTTTCTTCATTAGTATCGTGAAGGAAACGCGACAACGTTTCACCGTCCAATGTCAGCACACAAGGGTTGATTGGATGCGGACAGATCCGATGCAACATGTTGAGCGTCACCCCACCCGGTGCAAGGCCTTCTAGCACAACCCCAGATGGAATAATCCCAACATCCGCCGCACACCATTCGACCATCCCTTCGACGAGTAGGTCACCAAGTGGAGAAGGTCCGAACCAATCGGAGGCGTATCCATCCGTCTCTGCAATCGTGACATCAAGAAGGCGTTCGGCATCTGCCCCTTCTGTGCGCAACAACGCCAACGTGTCTGGACTATCCGATTGCTGAGACAGTTCGTGAAGGCGCGCTTCTTTCGATACGATTCCTGACTCGCCAAGCGTCAGTGTGACTTCACCGACGTACTTCCCATATTTTCCGGCCTGTGCAATCAACACACCGTTCGTCATCACACCTTCATCTAAAACATGATGTGTATGCGCACCGAGAATCACATCGATTTCAGGAAACATTTCAGCTAATCGCTCGTCTCCAAAGAACCCAAGGTGACTGAGCGCGATGATGACATCACAATGCGCCAACTGTTTCAGCGCTCGCTCCGCCGCCTCGTAAGGCGATTCAATCTGCCAGCCGAGCTCTGGGTATAACTCTTCATATGGAGCGGTCACACCAAACAGGCCGATTTGGAAACCATCTTTCTCAAGAACGAGCGTCTCATCGACCCAATTCGGTCGTGACCCGTCTGCTTCATATACATTCCCAAGTAAGATGGGAAATGTCGCTTCGTCATACAGTTCGGCTAGCCAATCATGAGGAAAAGTGATCCCTTCGTTGTTTCCGATGGTGACCGCTGTCGGACGGAGTTGCTCGAGCAAACGAACATTCAACTTTCCACGTGTCACTTCGGTCGCCGGGTGGGTGCGGTCGGCATGATCTCCTAAATCAAAGTACAGCGTGTCGTCAGTCCGATGTTCTTCTAGAAATGAAACAAGTTTCGGCCATTGGTCGAACTTTGAATGAAGATCGTTGTAATGAAAAATAGACAGTGTCGTCATGGCCATCCCTTCCTTCTAAAACAAACTGATTTGTCTCGGCGCGAGTTCATATTCAAGGCCAAGAATCTCAATGAGTCGCTTTGCATTCGGTGCTGCATCCCCAGCCGAGTTGTTGTTAAAGTATACATACACGTCTCTCGCTTCACGGTCAATCTCACGAAGTGAGGTCGCCAATTCTTGCAATTCTTCCTCGCTATACCGGTACAGACAGCGAACATGCCGCCATTCTTGACTCGTCATTCCAGGTTTTTTGAGCCATCCTGACGTATTGCGTCCATGCAATCGAACGACCGCAACATCAGGATGCGTCACGACCGGTACGAACGGGATGCTGCTCTCTTTCGTTTGCGGTTCATCGCAAATCGTGTTGATGAACCGCTGCTCCTTCAAAAATTGAAGCGTCCGGTCCCGGAACGCTTCTGAGAACCAGGTCGGATTGCGAAACTCGATGGCAATCTCGTAATCTGACAGCTCGGCACGAAGCGTTCTCAAATAATCCAGGTGTGGCTTTGACACATCGAACCACGGCGGCAATTGAACGAGCACAGCCCGTAATTTCCCCGCTCGTTTTAACGGATCGACCGAGACGCGATAACGCTCAAACAGTTCAATCAAAGGCGTTTTCGGCTCACGATCATGTCCGCTCATTTCCCTGGAAACTTTCACAACGAATTGAAAATGATCCGGTGTTTCCCCATCCCATTTTTCGAAATTTTTCACAGGTTGAATCGCATAGAAGGTCGAGTCGACTTCAACAGTCGGGAAATGTCCCGCATATGTCGATAATTTATGTTTTCGTTCTTCTGGGGTCGTATACAGCAAATCGTGGTCACCCCATCCGGTCACACCTACATAGATCATAGCGTCCTCCTTTACGATTCTGAAATGGCGGCCGCTTTCCGTTTCGACCAGTTCCATGTGCCCATGTATGTGACGAGCAATAGGACGAGTCCCATCATGAACGGATAGCGCATATCAATATCAAAGGCGATTCCAGCCAATGTCGGCCCTAAAATATTCCCAATACTCATATAAGCGTTGTTCATCCCCATGGCAAGACCTTGCTCGTTTCCTGCAAGTTTCGACACGAGCGTGTTCAACACCGGTCGTAAAATAGATGTCGATAAGAAAATCACGAGTGTCACTGCGAAGAAGAGCATATACGTACCAGCGAACAAAGATAACAAGAAGCCAAATGAGGCGAGCGCGATGAAAGCAAGTACGACCTTGGTCTCACCCAACCATTCGACGAGACGGTCCACCGCAAACAATTGAACGATAACACTCACAATCCCCGTTCCGGTTACCATGATGGCAATCTCTTGTGGTGTCGCACTGAACATCTCACTGACATAGAGCCCAAGTACCGATTCATACGCCATCAGACCAAACGCCATGACGAGGTTGATGACCAATACGAAGAAGTACGGTTTTCGCGTCGACATGACCAGCTGCGTCGGTAAAGACTCTTTAATCTTAGGCGCCACGTATGGAGCACGGTCAGGCTCCTTGAGAAGAAGCACAGACGAAATGACAGCGATAAACGATACAATCGCTGAAACAAGCAACGGTGTCTTCAAGCCGAATTCAGCGAAAAAGCCACCAATCCCTGGTCCCACTACAATTCCAAGCGACATTGCCGCGGAAATATAACTGTTTCCTCGAGCTCGTTGCTCGAGTGTCGTGATATCTGCCACATAAGCGAAGATGGCAGGAATCAAAAGCGCTGCACCAACACCCCCGATGGCACGAGAGACGAGAAGAATCGTCAAATTATCTGATAGATAGAAGACTCCCATCGAGATGGTGAATCCGATCAGACCGAGGATGATCATGAGTCGGCGGCCGTGGACGTCCGCCCATTTCCCGGCAATCGGTGACATGACGAGCTGGGCACCCGCAAATACGGAAATCATGAGTCCGGCGGCTGTCCCTCCCTCGCCAATCATCTTTAAGTAATCCGGAATAATCGGGATGATGATCCCAAATCCGGCGACGGCGATAAACATGTTCAACATGAGAATCGCCAATTGATTTTTTTGTTTTGTCGTCAACGAATGTCACTCCCTTTTCATCTTTCCATTTTACTGTTTGAGCTCACATCCAGGCAAACAATAAGACAGAAAAAAGCCCATCCTTGACCAAAGGATGGGCGAGACTTATGAGATGCGTGATTGAGCGAGTGATTCTTGTGACGTTCCTTTCGGAAGAAGAAGCGTGATCGCATAGACGATCATCGTCGGAACTGCCCAGGCAAGTCCGATATCCGCCATTGGTAAGTTTCCAATCCAAGAAGTAACCGCAGAAGGCTGGATGCCGTTCCACGTTTCAAAGAACGAGAGAACGAGCGCCGTATAAATCGTCGCTTTCATCGCCACACCAGGGTTTCGTTGAAGACGTTCCGTCACCGATACGAGCACGAGTGCGATCATGACCGGATAGAGGAGCGTGAGAAGCGGCACGGCGATTTGAATCAACGAACTCAAACCGACGAGTGAGATCATGAATCCAAACAACGTTGTCGCGATGACGACATGATGATATTTGAGAGAATCAAACTGATTGCTGATGAAGCGTGAGAACTCTGAGATGAGGCCAACTGCTGTCGTCAAACAAGCGAGGAAGACCGCTAATCCGAGTGCGAGCATTCCGACTTGTCCGTAAGACGTACCTGCGAACGCTTGGAGAAGGCTTGCGCCACTCGTCGTTCCTTCTGCGACTGTCATATTCGCACCGATTGAACCGAGCGAGATATAGACGAGCATCAAACAGGTAACGGCAAGCATGCCCGCAGAGCGAAGAAGCGAAGACGCTTCTTTTTGGTCACTCAATCCATTAGCTTTCAACGTGACGAGGACGATTGCCCCAAAGACGAGGGCCCCGAATACATCCATTGTCAAATAGCCTTGTTGGAAACCTTGGCCGAGTGCACCCACCCATGTCTCAAATCCTTCCGCTGGAGCTCCCGGCTCCCCGAGTGGCGAGATGAGGTTTGTGATTCCAATCGCTGCAAGCAAGAACAAGAGGATTGGTGTAATGATGCGCCCGATGACTTCAATCAACTTTTGAGCACGAAGCGTCAAGAAGAACGTCAACCCGAAAAAGACGGTCGAACTCATCGCGAGTGTCAAAGTAGAAGGAGCATCGAGAAACGGAACGAGTCCCATTTCATACGTGACAGCAGCCGTACGCGGGATTCCGAAGAATGGTCCGATAGCCACATACATCAATCCTGTCAAGATAAGCGCGAGACGCTTTGGAATATAACGAGCAATTTGGTCTGTCCCGCCGCCGACCCGAGCGACTGCGAACAAAGCAAGAAGCGGTAAACCGACACCCGTAATGACGAACCCGATCATCGCCGGTACGAGGTTTTCCCCCGCCAAGGCGCCGAGCTCAGGTGGGAACAGCAAGTTCCCGGCCCCAAAGAATAAAGCAAAAATCGTAAACGCTAACGGGAACAATGTCGATTTTTTCATACAACTACCTCCATACACTTGATATTCCGAACGACTTAACAAAAAAATAATAACTAAATTTTCTGACAATATATCGCTTGGTCTATTTCATTATACACACTTCCTATCGTTTGACCACCCTATCTCCAAAATTCGAGGTTTAATTTTTTGAAATGTAGATTTCACAAAAAAATCTCCCTTTCACATGTAGGGAGATGTAAGCGGTTAATAGCGTATGTCGAACGAGCGAAATTCCTGATCGTTCGCTTCCGTCTCTTCGATTCGTTCGACACCGACAAAGCGATTGCCATCCTTCAACGTCTGCTCGAAGGCGTCGATTTCTTGCTCGGTTCCTTCTGCATGTAGCTCGACTGTCCCGTCACTTAGATTGCGAACCCATCCTTTGATGCCGAATCGTTGCGCGGTCTCCTGTGAAAAAAATCGAAACCCCACGCCTTGGACACGTCCAGATACAATCAAACGTTTAGCAACTCTCATTCTATTTTCCTCCTTTATTTTGTCAAAGATGTTTAGAGGTCCTTACTTTAGGAAACAGTATTTAAGTAAAATAATGGAATTGGAGTGGTTGTATGAATGAATTTATTACTCTTGTCACGAACGTTTCCGACTGGCTTTGGGGCGTACCGATTATCTCGTTACTCGTTTTATCCGGTATCTTCCTCACCATCAAGCTCGGTTTCTTTCAGTTTCGTTACCCCATCTACATATTCAAGCAAACATTCGGCAGCATTTTCAAAAAGCCGAAAGGTGAAGGCGACATCAGTCCGAGACAAGCGTTGACGTCAGCCCTCTCTTCAACAGTCGGGGCCGCGAACATCATCGGTGTACCTGCAGCGATTATGTTCGGGGGACCGGGTGCCATCTTCTGGATGTGGGTCATCGCTATCATCGGCATGGCCATCAAGTTCTCAGAGAGCGTACTGGCCGTGCACTATCGTGAGAAGAATGATGCCGGCGAATTTGTCGGGGGACCGGTCTACTACATATCAAAAGGACTTCGTTGGAAGTGGCTCGCGACGTGGTTCGCCTTCGCTCTCATGATCGAACTCATTCCGAGTATCATGGTACAAGGAAACGCTGTCAGCTCGGCAGTCCGTGAGACGTTCAATGGGAACACGCTCATCACGGGGATTGTCGTCGCTATTCTTGTGGGCATCATCGTCTTTGGCGGACTGAAGCGCATCGCGAAAGTCACCGAGATCGTCGTCCCTGGCATGGCACTCGTCTATGTCGGAGCCGGACTCGTCATCGTCTTGATGAACTTCTCTGAGATTCCAAACGTTCTCAGTCTCATCTTCTCTTATGCATTCGAGCCGATGGCCGCGTTCGGTGGGTTTGCCGGTGCCGCCGTTGCTGAGACGATTCGTTGGGGCTTCGCCCGTGGACTCTATTCAAATGAAGCCGGTCTTGGAACGGCACCTATTGCCCACGCCGCGGCACAGACGGACCATCCGGTGCGCCAAGGGTTCTGGGCCGTCATCGGGATCGTCATCGATACGCTCATCATTTGTAGCACGACCGCATTCGTCGTCTTGTCTTCAGGTGTCTGGACGGCAGACGAAGCGATGGATGACCCAGCAGCGTTGACGACGATTGCTTTCAATGAATACTTCGGTTACACGGGAAGCTTACTCGTCACCATCTCACTCATCTTCTTCGTCCTCTCGACCATTATCGTCATCATCTTTTACGGCTCGCGACAAGCCGAGTACTTATTCGGTTTGACGGCAGGAAAAATCATGAAGGCCGTATATATCGTCTCGATTGTCATCGGTTCGATTGGAGGCGCTCAGATGATTTGGAACTTCCTAGACTTGATGCTAGCGATGATCCTCATCCCGAATATGATTGCCGTCTTGCTTCTAAGTGGTGAAGTGAAACGATTGACAACCGAGTTCTTCACATCCGAGAAGTATTACAAGAAAGATATCGCCGAAGAAGAGGCGTCTTAACCAACAATCCGACTGCCTAAGCAGTCGGATCTTTTTTAGGATGCGGGCTCGACTTTCTCAATCCCTGCTTTGATAGTTTGTACCGAGGCGTCAAACTTCTGTTGTTCTTCGTTCGTCAATTCAATCTCGATGATCTTACGAATGCCGCTTCGGTCAATCAAGGCTGGTACGCCAATATGCACGTCACTCGCCCCGTACTCGCCGTCTAGGTGAGCGCCAATCGTCACGACGGAGTTTTCATTTCGGACGATGGCCCGGATGATGCGAAGCAAGCCGACCCCAATCGCATAATAGGCGGCGTTCTTATGCTCGATGATCTGGTAAGCAGCGTCGCGTACGTCCGCATAGATCGCTTCTAAGTCTTCGAACTGATATTTCTCGTTCTCCGCCAATAGTTCATCGATACTCTTCCCATAGATGCGTGCGTTGTTCCATGCGACAAAGCCCGTATCCCCATGTTCACCCATATAGTAGGCGTGGCAGTTTCGTGGCGATAGTTCGAAATAGTCTCCAAGTTTGTAACGGAGTCGTGCTGTATCGAGGACCGTCCCTGAACCGATGACGCGTTCTTTTGGTAAACCAGATGCTTTCCAGGCGACGTGTGCCATCACATCGACCGGGTTCGTCGCGACGACTAAAATGCCGTCGAACCCGCTCTTCATCAAGTCTTCGGTCACGGTGCGGACGACCTTGGCGTTTTGCTCGACGAGGTCCATCCGTGTCTGCCCAAGTTTTTGTGCGGCTCCTGCCGTGATGACGACGATATCTGCGTCTTTACAATCCGAGTAGTCCCCTGCCCAAATCCGGACCGGTGTCGGGGCGAATGAGATCCCATGATTGAGGTCCATCGCCTCTCCTTCTGCCTTGGCATGATTCGAGTCGATTAAGACGAGCTCCTCGCAAAGCGCAGCCGTGGATAATTGATAGGCGAAACTGACGCCGACCCAACCGGCACCGATGACGGCGATGCGAGTGATGTCTTTCGGGTCAATCTCATCTTTATGCGGAATACGTGACATGTGTATCCATCCTTTCTATGATTCTTTCTCTTTTTTAGCATACCCTACATATGGCAACGACATAACAAAAAAAAACGGACTCCTTTTTACAGGAAATCCGTCATTCAAGCAATTATCCAATCGAACCTTCCATCTCGAACTTGATGAGACGGTTCATTTCGACCGCATATTCCATTGGTAATTCTTTTGTGAATGGCTCGATGAAGCCCATTACGATCATTTCTGTCGCTTCTTCTTCCGAGATTCCACGGCTCATGAGGTAGAAGAGTTGCTCTTCTGACACTTTTGAGACTTTCGCTTCGTGCTCGAGCGACACTTGGTCGTTCAAGATTTCATTGTACGGGATCGTATCTGAAGTCGACTCGTTGTCCATGATGAGCGTGTCACACTCGATGTTCGAACGTGCGCCCTTCGCCTTACGGCCGAAGTGGACGATTCCACGGTACGATACTTTTCCGCCTTGTTTCGAAATCGATTTTGAGACGATAGACGACGACGTGTTTGGTGCGAGGTGAATCATTTTAGCGCCAGCGTCTTGGTGCTGTCCTTTACCAGCGAGGGCGATTGAGAGTGTCATCCCACGTGCGCCTTCCCCTTTCAAGATGACAGCTGGGTATTTCATTGTGAGTTTCGATCCGATGTTTCCATCGATCCACTCCATCGATCCACCCGCTTCACAGACTGCACGTTTCGTTACCAAGTTGTAGACGTTGTTCGCCCAGTTTTGGATCGTCGTGTAACGGCAATATGCATCTTTGTTGACGAAGATCTCAACGACCGCTGAGTGAAGCGAGTTCGTTGTGTAAACCGGTGCCGTACATCCTTCGACGTAATGAACCGATGCGCCTTCGTCGACGATGATGAGCGTACGCTCGAATTGACCCATGTTTTCCGAGTTGATGCGGAAGTAGGCTTGGAGCGGTTGCTCAAGTTTTACGCCTTTTGGTACATAGATGAACGAGCCACCCGACCAAACAGCTGAGTTAAGGGCCGCAAACTTGTTGTCCGTCGGCGGAATCAACTTCCCGAAGTACTCTTTGAAGATCTCTTCGTCTTCTTTGAGGGCTGTGTCTGTATCTTTGAAGATGACACCTTTTTCTTCGAAGTCTTCTTGCATGCTATGGTAGACAACCTCAGACTCATACTGAGCCGAGACACCTGCCAAGTATTTTTGCTCTGCTTCTGGGATACCGAGCTTGTCAAACGTACGTTTGATTTCTTCTGGTACCTCATCCCATGAGCGTTCTGTCTTTTCAGATGGTTTGACATAGTACGTGATTTCGTCGAAATCAAGTGCCGAGAGGTCTCCGCCCCATGTCGGCATCGCCATCTTGTTGAAGTGATCCAACGACTTCAAACGGAAGTCGAGCATCCATTGTGGCTCTTCTTTCATGCGTGAGATCGTCTCTACGATTTCTGTCGTCAAGCCACGGCCTGAACGGAAAATCGAAACGTCCCGATCATGGAAGCCGTATTTATAATCGCCAATTTCCGGCATGTTCTTTGCCATATCGGTCTCCTCCTTCTCCTTACGCGTCCTCGTCTACTCCTTTTTCAAGCGCCTTCCACGCGAGCGTGGCACACTTGATTCGAGCCGGGAATTTCGATACGCCTGAGAGCGCCTCGATATCACCGAGGTCAAACGTATCCGTGTCGTACTCTTTGCCTTGAACCATTTCAGAGAAGATGTTGGCGAGTTGAAGCGCCTCTTCTACTGTTTTTCCTTTGACGATTTGGGTCATCATCGATGCCGAGGCGAGACTGATTGAGCAGCCTTCCCCTTCAAACTTCGCATCTTTGACGATGTCGTCTTCGACCTGTAGTTGAAGACGAAGCGAATCCCCACACGTCGGGTTGTTCAAGTCCACCGTCACGCCATCTTCGATGACGCCACGGTTTCTTGGGTTTTTATAGTGATCCATGATGACCTGGCGGTACAACATGTCGAGATTATTAAAACTCATAATTGAAATACTCCTTCGTTTGACGTAATCCCTCGATGAAGCGGTCGACTTCTTCTTTTGTGTTATACAAATAGAAGCTCGCCCGTGCCGTCGATGATTGCTTCAAAAGACGCATGAGTGGTTGTGCACAGTGATGACCGGCACGAACCGCGATACCTTGCATGTCGAGCACAGTCGCGAGGTCGTGCGCATGAACGTCCTTCAAGTTGAACGTGACGAGACCGACGCGATCTTCAGGACCGTAAATCTCGATCCCTTCAATCGTTTTCATCTGCTCGATTGCGTAAGACGCGAGTTCACGTTCGTGTGCTTCGACGTTTTCAAGACCGATTTCTTCTAAGAAATCGATGGCTGCCGCAAGTCCGACCGCTCCGGCGATAATCGGTGTTCCCGCTTCGAAACGGTACGGGATGTCTTTCCACGTCGATTCATATAAATCGACATAGTCAATCATCTCGCCACCGAACTCGACCGGCTCCATGTTTTTGAGGAGTTGCTTCTTCCCATATAAGACACCGATTCCAGTCGGTCCGAGCATCTTATGTCCAGAAAAGGCGAGGAAGTCACAGTCAAGTGCTTGGACGTCAAGTTTTCGGTGCGGTGCACTTTGTGCGGCATCGACGACCATGACTGCACCCAACTCATGCGCGAGTCGAGCGACTTCGGCAATCGGGTTAATCGTCCCGAGTACGTTCGAGACGTGACTCATCGCGACGATTTTCGTCCGGTCTGATAACACCGCTTGAACCGCATCGAGTGTGACACGTCCGTCCGGCGTGAGCTCGACGTATCGAAGTGTCGCGCCTTTTCGCTTGGCGAGTTGTTGCCATGGGATTAAGTTCGCATGATGTTCCATCGGAGTGAGGACGATCTCGTCGCCTTCACCGACATTCGCATCTCCGTAGCTCGATGCGACCAAGTTGATGGCCGTCGTCGTTCCACGAGTGAAAATGATTTCTTCAGGAACCGCCGCATGGATGAATGAGCGGACGCGTTCGCGTGCCCCTTCATACGCATCCGTCGCTTGCGTCCCGAGCGTATGGACGCCACGATGCACGTTCGAATGGTTGCGACGATAATAGTCCTCGATCGCCTCGATGACAGCGAGCGGCTTTTGTGAGCTCGCCGCGCTATCAAGATAAACGAGCGGGTGTCCATTGATTTCCTGATCTAAAATCGGAAACTGTTCACGAATCGAGGCGTTCAACATCTTAACGTACTTTCCCTTCGATGACTTCGCGGAGACGGTCTTTGACCGAATCGATTGCGAGTTCTTCGACGACAGGCGTCAAGAATCCGTGGATGATTAAACGCTCTGCCTCTTGGCGAGACAAACCACGGCTCATCAAGTAGTACAATTGAACATCATCGACACGACCGACAGACGCTGCGTGACCTGCCATAACGTCATCTTCATCGATAAGAAGAATCGGGTTGGCATCCCCACGTGCTTTTTCAGAGAGCATCAAGACGCGCTCTGTTTGTACACCGTTCGATTTTGACGCACCGTGGTGAATCATCGATGTCCCGCTGAAGATTGCAGTGGCTGCGTCTTTTTGGACACCGTGAATCAAGATGAACCCTTCAGATGCTTTTCCGAAGTGGTCGGTACGAATGTTGAAGTTTTGTTTCTGTGCACCGCGACCGATTGTCACAGCTTTTGTATCTGAATACGTGTTGTCGCCGACGAGGTGAGTCTTCGTCTCGACGACCGAGTTCCCGTCGTTCATGTGACCGAGCGCCCAATCGAGGCGACCGTTCGCATAGACGACACCGCGACGATTCATGAACGTAAGTGCTGATTCAGCGAGCTGATCGACACCACCGAAGACGACTTTCGCGTTCTCTCCAGCGAATACTTCCGTCACGACGTTGACCGTGTGCGGTTCATTCGTGCCAGAAAGGAAGTTTTCGATGTATGTCACTTCACTGCCTTCGTCTGCGACGAGGATCGTGTGGTGATAGAGGGCACCGTTCGCCTGTTCCATCGTGAAGATGGCTTGAAGCGGATCTTTCAATTGCGTGTTTTTCGGTACGTAGATGAATGCACCACCGTTTGTGAGGGCAGCATTCAACGCCGAAAGACGTTCTTCATCGACACGTACGCCTTCAGTCATGAAGTATTTCTCAACGAGCTCAGGATGTTGCTCCATCGCTTCTTTGATTCCCATGAACAAAACGCCTTCAGGCATCGACAATTCGTTATAGACGACATGACCGTTGCGTTCAACGAGCACGTTTGTCCGGTGGTCTCCGAGGAGTGATTCGATGTCCGCTGTCAAGCCGTCTTTTTGTTCGAGCTCGACATCTCCCGCTGTGAAGTCCCACTTATCAATCTTAATTTTTTCAACTTTTGGCAAAGCAAGTGTCGGCGCAAGTTCTGCTGCCTCTTTACGACGGTTGACCATCCATGCTGGTCCGCCGAGCGCTTCTGCACGTGCCGACAACGCTTGTGCATCCAATTCAAATTGTACGGTCATCGTACAGCCTCCTTACGCTTCTGTGTCTACTGTCATTCCGAGTTCTTGCTTCACCCAGTCGTAACCTTCTGCCTCGAGTCGTTGTGCGAGCTCTTTACCACCAGACATGACGATTTTCCCGTCCATCATGATGTGTACGAAGTCTGGCTCGATATAGTTGAGGAGACGTTGGTAGTGCGTGATGATCAAGCAGCCGAACTCTTCTGAACGCATTTCGTTTACGCCTTTGGCAACGACTTTAAGGGCATCGATATCAAGACCTGAGTCGATTTCATCCAAGATGGCGATGTTCGGTTGAATCATCATCATTTGAAGAATTTCGTTACGTTTCTTCTCACCGCCTGAGAATCCTTCGTTTAAATAACGGTGTGCCATTTCTGAAGGGATTTCGAGAAGCTCCATCTTCGCATCGAGTTCACGGATGAACTTCATGAGCGAGATTTCTTGACCTTCTTCACGACGTGAGTTGATTGCCGAACGCAAGAAGTCCGCGTTTGTGACACCACTGATTTCAGCCGGGTACTGCATCGCAAGGAACATCCCTGCTTGTGCGCGCTCGTCGACTTCCATCTCGAGGACATCTTCGCCGTTTAATTCGACGCTTCCCCCAGTGACCTCATAAAGTGGATGACCCATGAGTGCTGATGCGAGTGTTGATTTACCAGTCCCGTTCGGACCCATGATGGCATGAATTTCGCCACCTTTAATTTCTAGGTTAAGACCTTTGACAATCTCTTTTCCTTCGATTGAGACGCGGAGGTCATCAATTTTCATTTGTGGTACGTTAGACATTCGGATACCCCTTCCGTATTTTCTCGCCATAGTGAATGGCGTAGATTAGATATATTCTAATCTTAGACTAGTCATTTTTTTATTTCAAGCGACTCACCTTAGAATTCATTCTCAATAGAATGATAAAAGTTGAGAATGCTAATAGTAGGAAATCAAGACATTATCCGGCATTCTCTTCGACGAGTGCGAGGACTGCTTTCCGCTCTCGTACGGCAGCCGCGAAGAAGAAGGCACCACACCCCGTCAAGAGTGCCAAACTTCCGAATACAGGAAGCGACGACTGACCGAACGTATCCAGTAACACGCCACCGATAATCGGTCCGACCGTCTGACCGAGTGATGTCAATCCCATTGCCCCGAAATACGTCCCTCTTAAATGTTCCGGCGCGAGTTCATCCGTCAAGACGTCCGTCATGGTGAACATCAACACCTCACCGACGGTAAAGATGGCCATCGCGACAAAGAGTACCCATTCGACCGTCGCAAATCCGATGAGCAAAAGTCCGAATGACAACGTCGAAATCCCGAAGAAGAGTGACTTGATCGGAGAGACACGAATCCCGAAACGCATGATCGGATATTGGACGACGAGGACCGTGATAGCGTTCGTCGTCAATAAATAGGCGAACAATCTCGAACCATCCTCAAGTCCGTCGCGTAACGCGATGAATTGCGGAAGCGTCGAATTGAACTGGCTATAGCCGATAATCGCGAAAATCATCCCAATAATCACCGCCCGAAACGTCCGGTCATCGCGCAGGACACGAAACGTCTCCGTCAAGCGCGGGCGTGCCTTGACCCCATCCCCTTCTTCAAACGGATATTTGTAAAACAAGATAGATATAATGATCCCGTATAATATGTAGACAGCCGTCACGACGAAGAATGCAGTCTTCACACCAGTGAGTGACAAGACGACCGCCAAGAGTGGTCCGATGGCCGCGGCGATATTGATCATGAAGTAACGGACATTATAGACGATGACCCGCTGATCTGCCTGCGTCGTATCACTGATGAGTGCACGCGAAGCCGGTTCTAGGAATGATCGCGACATCCCCATCAACATCGATAGCATGTAAAACCAAAACAGTTCCGTCGCAAGTGCGAGACCAGCGAACGTGACGGCATTCAGCACGATCCCGATCAACATGAGCTGTTTTCGTCCATACCGATCAGAGAGTGTCCCCCCAAAGAAGCTCATGAACAGACCTGAAAGTGCCGTCACGGCAAAGATCGTTCCGATCACACTCGCTGAAAAGCCGAGCGTAGCTAGATAGATCGCAAAAAATGGCATGACAAAAAACGTCGCCAGTCGTGCAAAAAACGTCCCGAACAGGACGCCCCACGTCAGTGGATGAATCTGTCTGAGCTTCATCCAAATCCCCCCTTTTCTTTCATATATGTAGTGTACTTCTCTTTATGAAAGAACACTAGACAAAAAAAGACCCAGGAGGAAGTCTCCTGAGTCGAAATGACTTATTGTTTGACCGGTACGACCGCACCTTTGTATTCGTCCAAGATCCACTGTTGTGTCTCTTCAGACGTCAATACTTCGAGGAGTGCCTTGACGCGCTCGTCTTCTTCGTCCCCTTCACGCGTGACGATCAAGTTGACGTATGGTGAGTCTTCCCCTTCGAGTGCAATCGCATCTTCGAGTGGGTTGAGACCTGCATCGATTGCATAGTTCGTGTTGATGAGGACCGCATCGCCTTCTCCATTGTTGTAAGCCGTTGGAAGAAGTGCTGCTTCCACGTCCGTCTTGAATTTCAAGTCTTTCGGGTTGTCGACGATGTCAGCGACTGTCGCATCGACCGTTTTGCCTTCCGCAAGCGTGATGAGACCTTCTGACTGGAGCATCGTAAGGATTCGTCCGTGGTCAGCGACCGATGAGCTCATGATGATTTCCGCTCCTTCAGGAAGCTCGTCAAGCGATTTGTATTTTTGTGAGTAGACACCGATCGGCTCGATGTGCACGCCACCTGCTGATGCGAATTTGTAGTCTTTGTTCTCAGCCATTTGTGACTCGAGGTATGGCTCGTGTTGGAAGTAGTTCGCATCGAGCTCCCCGCTCGCGAGCGTCTTGTTCGGAAGCACGTAGTCTTGGAACTTCTTGATTTCGAGTTTGTAACCTTTTGCTTCATATTCTTCTTGTACGTGCTCTAAAATCTCAGCGTGCGGTACGTTTGACGCACCAACGATCAATGTTTTTTCATCGCCAGAACCTGTTTCTGCCTCTTCCCCGCCGCAAGCCGCGAGAACCGTGAATGCTGATAATGCTGTCAATCCGAGTACTGTTTTCCAAGTTTTCATAATGAATCCCTCCAAATGGTATATGTGTGATTATGCTGAACGTTTATCTATCTTTGTGACAAGTCGGTCACCGATGAATTGGATGACGAACACGATGATCAAGATGAGCACCGTCGCCACGAACGTGACGTCGTTTTGTGAGCGTTGGAATCCTTCCAAGAAGGCTAAGTTCCCGAGTCCGCCACCCCCAACGACCCCTGCCATCGCCGTGTAACCGACGATTGCTACGATGGTCACCGTGAGTCCCGATACGATTGCCGGAAGAGCTTCTGGAATCAAGACTTTGTAGATGATTTGCCATTTTGTCGCTCCCATCGATTCGGCCGCTTCAATGACCCCACGGTCGACTTCACGAAGCGCAAGTTCGACCATCCGAGCATAGAACGGTGCCGCTCCGATGATGAGTGCCGGAAGCGCCGCCGTCGAACCGAGCATCGTACCGAGTAGGAACAACGTGAACGGGATGAGTAAGATAATTAAGATGATGAACGGGATCGAACGAAACACGTTGACGATCGCGCTGACGAAGACGTAAATCGGACGATTCTTCAATAAAAGCGATTCGTTTGTAATATAGAGAATCAAACCTAAAGCCAGTCCGATCACAAACGTCGCCACACCTGCGACGAGCGTCATGTATAACGTCTCCCAAGTCTGCTCCATCATAATTTGCCAATCTACGTTAGGAAACATCGCTTTCCACCTCCACTTCTACGGATTGTGAACGAATCGACGCGATGGCACGATCGATTTCACTTGCTTCCCCAATCAGTTGGATGAATAGCGTACCGAGCGCACCGACTTGTGACTGGGTCACGTTCCCGCCGATGATGTTGAATCCGATGTCATGCGTCTTGAGGACGTCAGACAAAATCGGTTGTTCTGCCGTCTCGTTCAAGAATTTCAATTTGACGATTTGACCGCTCGGATACCGTTCTTTAAGATGTTCGAACGTGAGCGATAGATCGTCGACCGCCCCGATTTGCTTGACGAATTCTTTCGTGATCGGTTGCTCCGGATGTTGGAACACGTCCGAGACTTGACCGGTCTCAACGACTTTTCCTGCCTCCATCACGGCGACACGGTGACAAATCTTTTGGATGACATGCATCTCATGCGTGATGAGGACGATCGTCAATCCGAGCTTCTTATTGATGCTGACGAGCAGTTCGAGAATCGAATCCGTCGTCTTCGGGTCGAGCGCGCTTGTCGCTTCGTCACAGAGGAGAACCTCAGGATTTGTAGCGAGCGCGCGGGCGATCCCGACTCGCTGTTTTTGACCGCCCGACAGTTGCGATGGATAGCTGTCCTCACGACCAGCCAAACCTACGAGCTCGACGAGTTCTTGGACGCGTCGTTTCCGCTCACTTGCCGGTACCCCGATCAGTTCGAGTGGGAAGCTGATGTTTTCTGCGACCGTGCGCGACCACAAAAGATTAAAGTGCTGGAAGACCATCGAGACGTTCTTGCGAACCCCTCGTAGTTCTTTCGGGCTGAGCTTCGTGAGCTCATTCCCGGCGACCTCGATTTCACCGCTTGACGGTGACTCGAGACGGTTGAGTAATCGAATGAGCGTCGATTTCCCCGCTCCCGAATATCCGATTATTCCAAAAATTTCACCGCGATCAATTGTTAATGACACATCATCGACCGCCTGGACACGACCATTCTTCGTATCGAACCATTTGGCGACGTTTCGTAATTGAATCAATACCTTTCCCTCCTGACAACAAAAAAAGCGCGCACGTTTGAGCAAACGTGCGCACTTTATCGTACGGACA
Organism: Exiguobacterium sp. s132; assembly: GCF_018617235.1. Classification (GTDB taxonomy): domain Bacteria; phylum Bacillota; class Bacilli; order Exiguobacteriales; family Exiguobacteriaceae; genus Exiguobacterium; species Exiguobacterium profundum. Next base: position 1,335,613 of record NZ_JACSJU010000001.1, read on the forward strand.
ACGATTGCTCTCATCTGTCAAGGTTTCTCACCTTGCTGGAATTAGCACCATTTCGGATTGCTCCGCGGTTGCTGGGCGTCATAGGGCCAGTCCCTCAGCCTCTCTTGATAAGAGTGTTGTGTATTCGATTAGCTTTATCATAGCGACAGCTTTTTCTGCTGTCAAATCCTTTTTTCAAAAAAATTAAAAAAAGGTGCCGTCCGAGGACGACACAGAACGTAGCACCTTGAGTCACGGAAGGACAGCCCATAGATGAAAATCTTTTGCCCGTTCAAGATTTACATCCTTATATGGGGGAGATTCACCAATCATCACTCGATCTTGGCTTGGACCGTGCAATTATACGGAACGTCTTTCTTCGCTTGATTTTTTTGGGGGACAATCGAAGGGAAGACTGACGTGTATTCGTATAAAGGTAGCAGCGGCTTCGCCAAAACGTCTTGATATCGGGAATATCGCGTCCTATTTTGTGTTCAAGTAAGATGTTGTAATGAATATACCATTCGTGAACTTTCTGTGTCAACTGATTATTTAAAATTTTCAGATTATTCTAATGTTCCTCTCTCATTTCATGAAAGAGAGGACATGTTGCACATTCTGAAACGCGTACAATCGATCTTGAACCTCGCCATTTTCAAGCTTCAACAAGGCGGGTACGCTCATCACTTGGTAGGCTTCTAGCTCTTTTGGGATATAGTTCGCATCTCGCTTTTCGATTTTAATTTCAGGGTCGACCGCTTCGACGACCGTCAACATTTTTTCCGCCACAGCGCATGTACCACACATCGGGGCGTATATATATAAGAATCCGTCTGTAATCATTCTTCTCACCTCTCTTGTCATTATAAGGGGCGATGGATTCTCATTCAAAAATCGTGCTTTGATGAAATTTCAGAATTTTTCAATGATTATCTTGACTCTTTCTGTAGAGAGGAATAATATGGGTTCTAACTTTATCGCTTTTGTACATAACAGCAAAGAAGAAGGACAGGTGAATGAATGATGACGGAACAAGCAACAGGTACGATGAAACAGTTCACGATGAACGTCTTAAACGGTCTCAGCATGGCAATTCTGATCGCCCTCATCCCGAGCGCTTTGCTCGGTGAATTAACGAAAGCCATACTTCCGTATTTTCCGTCTCTTCAATTCATATTGGATGCGACGACAATTGCGATGCGGCTTCTGCCAGCCATTATCGGGCTAGCGGTCGCCATGCAGTTCGGACGATCGATTCTCGAAACCGGGACCATCGCGATTGCGACGTATGTCGGTAGCGGTGCCGTCCGAATCGACGAAGGGGCTTTTGTGATGGCCGGCATCGGGGACGTGATCACAGCTGGTGTTACCGCTGCAATCGCTACACTTCTTGTCATGAAACTCGCTCCCCACTTGAAAACGTATACGGTCATTGTTATGCCGATGACCATCATTGTCGTCGCAGGAGGCATCGGTACTTTCCTACTGACGTACATCTCCCAGATCACGACGTATATCGGTCTACTCATCATGACAATGACTGACCTGCAACCGGTCCTCATGGGAATTCTGATCGCCATGGCGTTCTCACTCATTATCGTCTCGCCGATTTCGACTGTCGGGATTGCGACAGCCATCAGCTTGTCCGGTGTCGCGGCTGGTGCGGCGAACCTCGGTGTCGTCGCTGCCGGATTCGGTCTCGCGATCGCCGGATGGCAGGCAAACGCGACCGGCACATCGATTGCCCATTTCCTCGGTTCTCCGAAGATTCAGATGGCGAACTTTGTCCGACGCCCCATCATGATGCTTCCCATTTTGGCAAATGCGGCGATTCTCGGTGCGCTCGCAGGGATTCTAAAAATTGAAGGAACACCAATCAGCGCCGGGTTCGGTGTGTCAGGTCTCATCGGTCCGGTGAACGCCCTTCACCTCATGCCGGGTGGATTCGCTCTCTTCAACGTCCTGCTCGTCATCGTCTTGTTCGGACTGATTCCGGTCGCACTCGGAATCTTCTTCTACCGTGTGTTTGAACGGACGACTCTCGTCGAATCCGATCATTACCGACTCGATTTCGAGTAAACAAAAAGCCGGCTTCTCCAATGGAGAGGCCGGCTTTGATTATCCTTGAATCATCGCTTCGTATTCTTCTGCAGACATGAGTTTGTCGAGGTCTGACTCTTCCGTCAACTCGACTTCAATCATCCATGCGTTTTCAAACGGTGACTCGTTGACGAGTTCTGGAGAATCCGCGAGGTCCTCGTTCACTGCCGTGATGCGACCAGATACCGGTGCATACAACTCAGAGACCGTCTTCACTGATTCGACTGAGCCGAATGGCTCGTCGAGCAAAATCGTACCATCGACTTCTGGGAGTTCGACAAACACGATGTCCCCTAGTTCGCTTTGTGCGAAATCCGTAATGCCGATGCGGGCTTTCGTTCCATTTACTTCTACCCACTCATGTTCTTTTGAATAACGTAAATTTGCTGGTACTTTGCTCATCCTAACTTCCCCCTCAAATAAATTAGACTCACATCTGTATTATAGCACTTAGCCCCAAACGTCCGTAAAGGACTTTTCTGAAAATCCGACGGTCGTTTTTTCACCATTTGTGACGATTGGTCGCTTCAAAAGCATACCATTGCTCGCCAATAGCTCGAGTTGTTCGTCTTCTGATAGATTCGGTAGCTTGTCTTTGATGCCTTCGTTCCGATAGACTTGCCCGCTCGTGTTAAAGAACTTTTTGAGTGGTAAACCTGATTGTTTCCACAGTTCGGCGAGTTCCTCTTTCGTCGGCGTCGATTCGACGATATGGATATATGTATACTCGATGCCTTGTTCCTTCAACCATTTTTCTGCCTTTTTACATGTACTGCATGGTGGATAGCCGTATAGTGTCACCATCTGTTCATCACCTCTTTCCTCAATGTAGCACACCTAGAGAATTTAAATCACGTCTCAAGCAACCGTTCAATCTCTCGCTTCATCGTTGGGTTGACCACATAGCGTTCTTCGATAAAACGTAAGATGGTCGAGGCTGCGACGCCTGACTTGCCATATCCTAATACCCCGCCCAACAGGAAAGAAATCATCTTGGGCTGTCTCGACTCGACCCGGCGTGTCGGATTGAACGGGTCCCCTTGTTCACCAATTGCCTTCAAGACGTTCTGAACAGCTGCGACCTGGACGAGCTCGAATCCGGCGAGCGTTTCGCCACGACGTTCACGTAGCAAGCCGACGTATAGGTTCGTCAACGCCTCTTCATAATAATAAGCCGCTGTTTCACGGGTGATTTCGAGGCGTGGTGTCGCAAATACCTCGAGCGCCTCGTCCCGTCGCCAGACGACACGTCCTGGCGTATAGGCGATGGTCGCCATTTCATGCAGTTCAAAGACGGCGAACTCACCATAAATGCCATCATGGTACATGATCTTATGCCCGTCCTTCGTGTTTTGGAACTGATAATGAAGCGGTTCGATCTCGAGCCAGTCAAGTCGATCGATAAAGCGCGCCTTCTGCCCATCCTCGACAATCAAAAAGAAATCGAGGTCCGAATACTCATCTAACCGCTCCGTCTCTTGTCCAATCGACCCCAATGCGAGCAGCATGAGCGTCCCGTCCCGTTCGGCTACGGACCGTCCAATGCGTTCCATCCGATCGAGTAATACATTTCGTTTTGTCATCATCTCTCCCCCTCGTCTCTATTGTACGTGGCAGAGCTCAAAAAAAGAAAGGATCGACCGCGTCCGGTCCACCCTTTCTGTCAATTTGATTAGACGATAAACTTGTTCGCTTTGATGAGGCTCGCTGCGACTTCGCGCTTCGTGCCGATCACGTTGATTGGCTGGTAGCGGCTGAATTTCTTCATTGCCGAGAGAAGCATACGTTGCTCGTCGCCAGACGCCGCTGCGTACAACACTTCTTTCGCCATGAGTTCGACTTGCTTGAACACTTGCTCCGCAAAGATTTCAGTGTAGCGGACTTTGAGCGTATTCTTCTCTTCGCCTGAACGGGCAATCGCTTTGTCTGTACGAGCGATGGCTGCTTCAAGCGCATAGATGGCACTGATCATGTCTGCAATCTTCGCCAAGATTTCTTGTTCGTTTTGAAGGTCTTGTTGATACTTCTGAACAGCTGTACCCGCGACCATCAAGTTGATTTTTTTCATGTTCGAAAGGAGCATCTTCTCGCGAGCGAGTGGTGACCCATCCAATTCTTGTGGCATGTAGCTCATGAGCTCTTTTTGAAGTTTTTGCGCTTCTGCGAGGAGCGGTAATTCACCTTTCATCGCTTTCTTGAGGAGCGTACCTGGGACGATCAAACGGTTGATCTCGTTCGTTCCTTCGAAGATACGGTTGATCCGTGAGTCACGGTAGAGGTTCTCCACTTCATACTCTGCCATGAATCCGTATCCACCGTGAATTTGAACGGCTTCATCAACGACATAGTCGAACGTCTCAGAAGCGAAGACTTTGTTGAGTGAGCATTCGATCGCGTATTCTGCGATCGCTTGTGCGACTTTCGATCCGTCGCGCATGTTCTCATCACCGAGTGCGTCCAAGCTATCCTGGAACAAACCACCTGTACGATAGACTGAACTTTCCATCGCATAGATGTTCGCTGCCATCGTCGCCAATTTCTCTTGGATGAGTGGGAATTGGCTGATTGGTGTCTTGAACTGTTTACGCTCGTTCGCGTATTGAACCGAGAGGTCGAATGCACGTTTTGAAGAACCGACTGCTCCGACTGCGAGTTTGTAACGACCGACGTTCAAGATGTTGAAGGCGATGACGTGACCTTTTCCAACTTCACCGAGAAGGTTGTCGACTGGTACTTCGACATCTTCAAGGATGAGCGTACGTGTCGACGATCCCTTGATCCCCATCTTCTGCTCTTCTGCGCCCGTTGAGACTCCTTTGAAGTCACGCTCGACGATGAAGGCACTGAACTTGTCGCCATCGATTTTCGCATAGACGACGAACACGTTCGCGAAGCCGGCGTTTGTGATCCATTGTTTCTCACCGTTCAAGACGTAGTGCGTGCCCGCCTCATTCAAGACAGCTGTCGTTTTCGCACCGAGGGCGTCAGACCCTGAGCCTGGCTCAGTGAGCGCGTAAGCCGCGATCCATTCGCCTGTCGCGAGTTTTGGCAAGTACTTGTGCTTTTGCTCTTCTGATCCGAAGAAAACGATCGGGAGCGTCCCGATCCCAACGTGTGCGCCGTAGCTGAGTGCGAACGAACGTGCTTTCGCGAAGCGCTCCGTGATGATTGAAGATGAGATTTTATCGAGTTGGTAACCGCCGTACTCTTCAGGAACGTCTGCTCCGAGAAGACCGAGCTCGCCCGCTTCTTTCAACAATTCGACAGAGAGGTCGAACTCGTGTTTCTCGATGCGCTCGAGGACTGGCATGACGCGGTCATCGACAAATCCAGCCGTCGTGTCACCAATCATCTTATGCTCATCTGAGAAATCCTCTGGTGTGAAGAGACGCTCCGCGTTGAGTGCGTCAATGACAAAGCTACCGCCTTTAATCAATTCATGTTCTGTACGTTCCATATCCGATTCCCCCTTAAAGTAATTCGAAGACACCAGCCGCGCCCATTCCGCCGCCGATACACATCGTGACAACCCCATACTTCTCATTGCGTCGTTTCATCTCATGCAAGATCGAGACAGAAAGTTTTGCTCCCGTACATCCGAGTGGGTGACCGAGGGCGATAGCGCCGCCGTTCACGTTCACTTTCGATGGATCGATTCCGAGTTCACGGATGACACCGAGTGACTGGCTCGCGAACGCTTCGTTCAACTCGAACAATCCGACTTCTTCTAATTTCACGCCAGCCATCTCGAGTGCTTTCGGAATGGCGACGACTGGACCGATTCCCATCACTTCTGGACGGACACCGCCGACGGCGAACGAAAGGAACTTGGCCATCGGTTGCAATCCTTGGCGTTCTGCTTCTTCACGGTCCATGACGAGGACAGCTGCTGCTCCGTCTGATACTTGTGAAGCGTTACCTGCTGTGACTGACCCTTTGATTTTGAAGGCCGGGCGGAGTTTCCCGAGTGCTTCGATCGTCGAATCGGCACGGACACCTTCGTCATGCTTCACGACTTTCTCCACTTCCGCGACTTTACCGTCTTCACCGAGTACGTGCTCGATGACCGTCACAGGAACGATTTCTTCTTGGAACTTGCCACCTGCGATAGCCGCTGCCGCTTTTTGGTGACTGTTGATGGCGAACGCATCTTGGTCTTCACGCGAGATGTTATATTCGGCTGCAACACGTTCTGCCGTATGCCCCATGCTCATGTAGTACTCTGGTGCCGTCTCCATGATGTGTGGGTTTGGACGGATGACGTGACCACCCATCGGCACTTGGCTCATCGATTCCATACCGCCGGCGATGATTGCCGTCGCTTGACCGATCATGATTTTGGCCGCCGCGTCCGCGATGGCTTGAAGGCCTGACGAGCAGTAGCGGTTGATGGTGATCGCTGGAACTTCGTGCGACAGTCCCCCCCGGACCGCCGCATAGCGAGCGATGTTCATCCCTTGCTCCGCTTCTGGCATCGCACAACCCATGATGACGTCATCAATCGGGCCTTTATATCCTGAACGCTCAAGCGTTGCCTTGATGGCATATCCCGCGAGCTCGTCCGAACGAACGTTACGGAACGATCCGCGTTTTGCTTTTCCGACCGGCGTCCGTGCGCCGGCTACGATGACTGCTTCCCTCATCTGTATTGTCCCCCTTTATCAGTTCCGTAGTGGTTTGCCTTTCACGAGCATGTGTTGCATCCGTTGTTGTGACTTCGGCTCCCCGATGAGGCTTAAGAAAGCTTCGCGCTCGATGTCGAGGAAGTACTGCTCATCGACGAGCGTACCGTATGCCAAGTCGCCACCACTGATGACGTGTGCGAGTTTCTTCGCAATTTTCAAATCGTGCTCTGAAATATAACCACCGTAGAACATTTCGTACGCCGCGAGTTCGAGCGTCGCTTTACCCGTTTGACCGACGACCGGTAACTTCTCACGAACCGGTGCCGTGTACCCGTCAGCCAGTTCAAGGACCGTTTGTTTCGCATCGAACGTCAAGTGGTCGCGGTTCATCGAGATGCCGTCGACCGCACGATGGTAACCGAGTGTTTTCGCATCAAATGCCGACTTCGATACTTTCGCCATCGCGATGTTCTCGAACGTCTGTTGCGCAGCCTTCTCGATGTTTTGCATCGATTTTGGTGTCTGCTCAAGGAGTCGACGGTACGTGTTGACGTTTCCACCCCCACCAGGAATGAGGCCGACACCGACTTCGACAAGACCCATGTATGTCTCAAGTGCGGCTTGCATACGGGCTGCCGGTAAGCTGATTTCCGTTCCACCACCGAGCGTCATACCGTACGGTGCAGCAACGACCGGACGACTTGAATAACGAATCTTTTGAACGACTTGTTGGAACTTGTTGATGATCCAATCGAGTTCGAACCAGTTCTCGTCTTCGGCTTCCATGAGCATCATCGCAAGGTTCGCACCGACACAGAAGTTCTTGCCGTCATTGGCAAGGACCATTCCTTTGAAGTCTTGCTCGACACGATCGATCGACTGTTCGATCATCTGCATGATGTCGACACCGATCGCGTTGTTTGGTGATGTGAATTCGAGTGCGACCACGTCATCACCGATATCGACGAGGCGTGCACCACCATTTTCTAAAATGATGCCGTTTGATTTTGCGAGCGGCTTAAGTTTCAATTCTTTCGGATTGACGGTCTTCTCGACATACGTCTTCGACGCTTTATCGTAATACTGGTCTCCCTTGTAGAATGACGTATTGCCTGCAGCAAGCATCTCATCGATCCATGCCGGGACGTCATAGCCTTCCGCTTTCATACGCTCGACTGATTTCTCAACACCGAGGGCATCCCACATCTCGAACGGTCCAAACTTCCAACCGAAGCCCCACTTCATCGCATCGTCAATCGCAACGATCGTATCGGCGATTTCACCAGTGAGACGTGCCGAGTAAGCGAGCGTCTTCGCCGTGATTGGCCAGAGCAATTGGCCGACGCGACTTTTGTTCAAGATGGCACCTTTCAATTTTGCTTTCGAGCCAGGAAGTGACTTGATTTGATCGAGCTCAGGACCTGTAATCGCTTTCAATTGTTCGTATTCGAACGTCTGAAGATTCAACTCCTGGATGACCTTGCCTTCTTTCTTATAGAAGCCTTGACCAGCCTTTTGTCCGATCCAACCTTTTTCAACGAGTTGCTTCATTTCTGTCGGAACGTCGAACGTGTCCTTCTCTTCCCCTGATTCGAGTGTCTCGTAGACGTTCCCCGCCACGTGGACGAATGTGTCGATTCCGACGACGTCGAGTGTGCGGAAGGTCGCTGATTTTGGACGACCGATGAGTGGACCTGTGATCGAGTCCATCTCTCCGATTGAAGCGTTTTGCTTGAGCATCTCTTCAAACGTGACGAGAAGACCATACGTCCCAATCCGGTTCCCGATGAAGTTCGGTGTGTCTTTTGCTTCGACGACACCTTTGCCGAGACGATCTTCAGCAAAACGTGACATGAAGTCGATGACCGGACGGGCTGTCTTCTCCGTCGGAATGAGTTCGAGCAACTTCAAGTAACGCGGTGGGTTGAAGAAGTGCGTGCCGAGGAAGCGTGATTTCAATCCTTCCGGAAGGGCACTTGCCATCGCTTCGATTGAGATCCCTGACGTGTTCGAGCTGAGAATCGCGTCTTCACGGATGTAAGGTGCAATCTTCTCGAAGAGTTGTTGCTTCACGTCGAGACGTTCGACGACGACTTCGATGACCCAATCCGCTTCTTTCAAACGCTCTAAGTCATCTTCTAAGTTCCCGACTTCGATGAAGTTGAGATGTTCCGCTGTCGCGAGTGGTGCTGGATTTTGTTTCAATAGCTTTTGACGGTTTTCTGAGGCGATGCGATTGCGTACTTCCGGCGACTCGAGCGTCAACCCTTTCGCTTCCTCTTTGGCTGTCAATTCACGTGGTACGATGTCGAGCATGAGCGAACGAATCCCCGCGTTCGCCAAGTGAGCCGCAATCCCCGCCCCCATTACTCCTGAACCGATGACGACCGCAAAACGAATTGAGTTCGTCAAACGGAGGTCGGTTGATTGTTCGATGTGACTCGTCATAGTGTTCCCCCCTAAAATGAGAATGAATAGTGATTCATTTCACGCGTAAAAAAAATCGCAATCACCATCGTGTTTACTCTTCTATCATAAATGAATGAACATTCATTCGCAAGCGTTCATTTTTCAATTTCATTCCATTTTTTGAATGAACGATTAGTTTTTAATGTGTGTGGTATAGACAACAAGAGTCAAATTTAGAAAGGGGAATGTATACATGCATGATAATCGTTTAAACACTGTCGGTAGCCGAAAGGACTTTGAGTCGTTTAAGAAGAAAGCCCAAGAACAGTCGCACCAACCGGGAATCGATTCGAAGATGGAACCTTTCCCGATCTATGAACGGGAAGACTATAAAGGAAGTGACAAGTTAAAAGACAAGGTCGCGATCATCACCGGTGGGGATTCCGGGATCGGAAAGTCGGTCGCCATCTTCTTCGCCCATGAAGGTGCGAACTCCGTCATCGTCTATAAAGACCAAAACGAGCTCGAGGATGCGGAAGCGACAAAAGAACGGATTGAAGATTTAGGGCAAGCCTGCCTCTTGCTTCAAGGAGACCTCGGGGAATCTTCGTTCTGTCAACGAGTCGTTGAAGAGACGCTCGAGACGTTCGGTCGAATTGACATCCTCGTCAATAACGCTGCCGAACAACATCCGCAGGAATCGCTTCTTGACATTTCGGATGAACAACTCGAGAAGACGTTCCGTACGAACATCTTCAGCATGTTCTACTTAACGAAAGCAGCGCTCCCCTACTTAAAAGAAGGAGCGAGCATCATCAATACGACCTCGATCACAGCCTATGAAGGAAACGACCAATTGATTGACTATGCGTCGACGAAAGGTGCCATCACGGCATTTACCCGCTCGCTCGCCAAAAACTTGGCGGACAAGAAGATTCGCGTCAACGGGGTCGCCCCGGGACCGATTTGGACACCGCTCATCCCTTCAACGTTTGACGCGGAGAAGGTGAAATCGTTCGGCGATTCAGCAGAGATGAAACGACCGGGGCAACCGGCCGAACTCGCACCGGCGTATGTCTATCTCGCAAGCGATGATTCGACATACGTCAGTGGTCAAGTCATCCATGTAAATGGTGGAACCGTGATTAATGGATAATTGATCGAAGACTCAGTTCGTAGCTGAGTCTTCTTTTGTGCAGTGCATCCAGAAGAACATCAGGAACTGTTCTTTTGGCTGTCCGATCAAATCGGTCCAGATTTTTGGGTAAGTGAGGACGAGAACAAGAAATCGTAACACCTCCGCTACATAGAAGACCGAACGCATCGACGTTATCCATACATCAAAAAGCACGAACATCCTCGACGGATGTTCGTGCTCATTTTATTTCTTCACCATTCCCTTTAACACGAACGCCACGTTTGCCGGGCGCTCTGCGAGACGGCGCATGAAGTAACCGTACCAGTCACGACCGTATGGCACGTAGACACGGACTTTGTATCCTTGGCGCACGAGCTCGAGTTGACGCTCGACACGGATCCCGTATAACATCTGGAACTCGAACTGGTCGAGTGGAATGTTGTTCTCTTTGACGTGCTCGATGATGGCGTCAATCATATGGTCATCGTGTGTCGCGATGGATGCGTAGTTCCCGTTCGCAAGATGGAGTTTGACGAGCTTCACGTAGTTATGGTCCACGTCCTCTTTTTCAGGGAACGCGACCGTCGCCGGCTCTTTATATGCCCCTTTGACGATGCGGAGGTTCGGCTTGAGCGGCGCAAGATGATTGATGTCATCTTCCGAGCGGTACAAGTACGACTGGATGACCGTTCCAAGACCGTCAAATTCAGACTTCAGCTTTTTAAACAATTCGAGCGTCTTTTCACAACGCTGCTCATCTTCCATATCGATGGCCACAAAGACCCCGACTCGTTGTGCGACCGTCAAAATTTGACGCATGTTGTCTTCAATCAACTCGTCCGAGATATCGAATCCGAGTGATGTCAGCTTGAGTGACATATAGGCGTCTAATTGCTCTTCTGCCATAATTTCAATCGCACGCATGATCTCGTCGCGATTCGTATTCGCCTCTTCGACCGTCTTAATAAATTCCCCGAGATGATCGACCGTGACCGACAACCCTTTCGCATTCAATTCGCGAATCGTCGGGACAGAAGCCTTAAAGTCTTCCCCTGCTACAAAGCGTGATGCACCAAATCGTAGGCCATATTTCTTTGCCAAACTGTTGAGTGTTTTGTTTTGTGACATGTAGATAAATCCATCGCGCAACACTTTTTCCATCTGATTTTCCCCCTTACTTTTACACCCATCTATCTCTATGATGATGTCTGCAATTATTATGACACACAAACGTCATTTCGTCTGTATTTTTGTAACCGTTTGCAGCACTTTCTTCCCAACTTTTCAAAAAAGACAGGCGCCCCGTAGGACGGCTGTCTTATAGGCTTGTCGAAGGTGCGACATAGAGTAAAATACTGAGGAAGATGAACACGCTTCCCGCTAGGACGAACAGATGCCAAATGGCATGGTTGAACGGCAGTTTTTGCCATACATAAAACACGATGCCGACCGAATAGGCGATCCCCCCTGCGAGGAGAAGCATGAACCCTTGATGACCGAGTGATTCATATAACGGACGTATGGCGATGATGCAGATCCAACCGAGTGCGAGGTAAGTCACATTGGACACCCACATGTACTTGCCGGTCGAAAACAGTTTCCACACGATTCCGAGAATCGCAACACCCCAAACAATTCCGAATAGCGTCCAACCGAGCGTCCCGTGAAGGGTCACGAGCGCAAACGGTGTATAACTTCCGGCGATGAGTAAGTAAATCCCCGCATGGTCGAACACTTGCAGCACCCGTTTCGCCCGTGGATGCGGGATGGCGTGCATGAGTGTCGAGAAGAGATAAAGTAAAATCATCGATGCCCCGAATACACTGACCGCGGTGACGTTCCACGTGCTCCCACTCTCTGTGGCGCTCATGACGAGCAAGACGAGGGCGACGATGCTGAAGATGACTCCTAAGCCGTGCGTGATCGCGCTCGCAATTTCTTCCCCGAGCGTGTCGGCATGGAGCATCTCTTTGAGTTGTTCTTGTTTCATGTGCTCCCACCTTCCGTAACTGTTCCTTCTAGTATGGACATTTCCCAATGTTAACGCAATCAAAAACACGGGCTACCGATTAGCCCGTGTCGAGATTATGCGACTTCTTTCACCGGAACGTCACATTCCATTTGTGCTGCCCGCATCGCGCGTGCCCGTTTGTGGAACAAGACGAGAAGCGTCAACGTTCCGAGCGTCGAGATGACGTACGGAAGGACTCCGTCCAGCTTGAAGCCGATCGGCGCCGTCAAGATGTAGAACCAGACTGCATACAACATGAACGTCCCCGGAAGGAGCGCGATGTAGTGGTTTTTCCCTTTAATGTAAAGGTACATCGCCCCGACGAACAGTGCGATGACCGCCGTCGTCTGGTTCGCCCAGTTGAAGTATTGCCAAAGCATTTGGAAGTCCATGTTCGTGAGCACGTATGAGATCGCGAAGAGTGGAAGCGCGATCCAAAGACGCGACGAGAACTTCTTCTGTGCGATTGACATGTAGTCCGCGATAATCATCCGTGCGCTACGGAATGCCGTGTCGCCTGACGTGATCGGTAAGACGATGACTCCGAGAATCGCGAGTGTCCCGCCGATGCTGCCGAGCATGAGTGTCGCCACTTCTTGCACGACGAGTGCCGGAGTGCCCGCACTGATGAGTCCAAGTAATTCACCCGGCTCAAAGATGGCCATCGCCGCTCCAGCCCAAATCATCGCGATGACCGCTTCGGCGATCATCATGCCGTAGAAGATTTCACGGCCGTTGCTTTCTTTCATCGTCGTCCGCGAGATGATCGGCGACTGTGTCGCATGGAAACCAGAGAGCGCCCCACATGAGATGGTAAAGAAGAGGAGCGGCCAGATCGGCAAGCCGTCCGGATGCATGTTCGTCAATGTCATCTCTGGAATCTTGTATCCTTGAGCGAACAAACTGACCGCGATCCCGATGGCACTGATGACGAGTAGTGCCCCGAAGAACGGGTAGATGCGTCCGATGATCTTATCGACCGGGAGAAGCGTCGCCAAGATGTAGTAAGCGAACACAGCGAAGATGACGATGGTGAGCGTCGTTGCATTCCCATCGAACAAGTTGTTGATCATGTTACTCGGAGACGTGACGAACACCGTCCCGACAAGAAGTAAAAGTAAAAGTGCAAATCCATTGACGATATGGCGAAGTGAACGTCCGAGAAACTTCTCCGCTAGTTGTGGCAAGTGTGCCCCGTTATTTCGAAGGGAAATCATTCCTGTCAAATAGTCATGAACCGCACCGGCAAAGATCGATCCGAACACGATCCAAAGGAAGGCGACCGGTCCGTAGAGCGCCCCCATGATCGGTCCAAAGATTGGTCCGACACCGGCGATGTTGAGCAATTGAATCATCGAGTTCCGTTTTTTGCCCATCGGCACGTAGTCGATGCCGTCCTGAGACGCATAGGCGGGCGTCGTCCGCTCTTCCTTGATGCCGAACGTCTTCTCAACGTAACGACCGTATACCAAATACCCGACCAAAAGTAGTGCGAGTGCGACGAAGAATGTAATCATCTGTCAGTCCCCTTTTCCGTACATATGTAGCCGAAACCCCATCAGCTCTTCGGTTTACATGTGTCATGTAACCGATTACATGTTTGATTATACATAAGAGTTAATGATAATGTAAGGGCTTTCATTCACATTTTAGACACTTTTATTCGACAAAAAACGACGCCCGAATTGGACGCCGTTCCGTACTTATTTCAAGTTGAGAGTCGATTGTTTTGCACCAGAACCGTTCGATCCGCTTGCGATGACTTTGTAAGTCCCTTTCGTAAGGCCTTTTTTGAACGTGAACGTGTACGTTCCTGTCCAGCTCGCCTGTACTTTGGCGACTTGCTTGCCTTTCGCGTCTTTCAAGACGACCGTCGCACCCGGTGTTGTTTTCCCGATCAAGGCGCGTGTGCCTGCCTTCACACCTTTCGTCGTCTTCGGTGTCACGATTGATCCATTTTTTAACTCGAACGATGTTGTCTTGACTACTTTTCCTGATACATCTTTCGCTTCGATTTCATATTTTGCTGCAAAGAATCCTGTACTTCTCTTGAATGTGAAGTTCCCATTCTCGTCAGCTTTCGCATAGTCTACTTTTTTCCCGTCTCGTTTAAGGACGAGCGTAGCCCCTTCCGTCGTTTTTCCAGTCAACACGGTTGTATTCGTGTACGTCAAACGTTTCGAGATAGCTGGAGTTCCGACAAAACCTGCACCGACGACTTTCGTTTCCGTCATCGTCTTCCCATTCAATTCGCTTTCAATCGTCAATGACTGACGGAGTTTGAGCGGTTTGACCGTCAAACGGTACATGCCTTCTGCATCGGCTGTCGTTGTCGCGAGAACCGTTTTGCCATCTTTTAATGTCACGTTTGCAGATGGAGCCGTCTTCCCAGTCACGACTTTTGCACCCGGTTTGATGACATCGACCGCGAGCGTCAAGTCAGTTGGCGCCACTTCGAGCTCTGCCGTATAGGTCCGGAAGAGGCGACCTGCCGCATCCTCACGCGTCGCGTCCGTCGCTTCGATACCTTCGTAAAGGTTCAAGTACTGCTTACCCGCATCCGCTGTTTCAAATGTCACCGAACGTTTCGCATCCGCGACAATCTTCCAGTTGTTGTCGGCTTTGTAGTCTAAGTTACTGCCACTCGACACAATATAGTCCGAGATGACGTTACGTGTCTCATACGCTGAGCGATAGACGATGTTCTTCCCACCACCGAGACCTGGGAACGATGAAGAACCCGCGCGATAGTTATTCGTCGCGACCAAGAATTCTTGGTCCATTTTGATCGGTTGTCCGTTGTACTCGACGTTCTTCACGCGGTTCGCGTTCGCATTGACGAGCTTCCCGCCGACATCGAACATCGCAGGACCCGTGACATCGATCTCATACGTCAAACCGTCGAGAATATCGAAGTTGTAGCTACGGAATTGAAGGTTGAGTAAGTTTTCGCCATCTTCTTCGATTTGGTCAAACGCACCCGCTGACATCTCGAGCCAATCCATGACATCTTTTCCTGTCACTTTGACGACTTCGAGCGTGTTCGGATACACGTAAAGGTCCGCGACGTTTTTCAAAGCAATTTGCCCTTTCGGGATATTCGTATAGTAGCTCGCATCTGTCAATTCACGACCACCCGCTTTGAACGGTGCGCCTGCTGACAAGAGTGGTAACTCTTTATAAGCAGAAAGTTCTGGGTTCGTCTCGAGTTCTTTCTCGACATACCACTTCTGTGCGTTCGTCACGAACTGAACCGATGCGTCGTCACGGACCAGTGCGAAGTAGCTTTGGATGTCATCTTGAATCTCACCGACCGGTTGGTTGATATAGTCGATTGTCGCCAAGTGGTCGTCTTCGATCAACGCTTGAATCGTCGGGTCGACCGCCGTATCAGCCGTCACCGTATCGAGTGCTGCTGACGCATCAACGATTTGCCATTTCCCATCCACGAGTTCAAGTTCAAAGTCGATGACGCCGAGGTCCTTCCCTTGGTTATTCGCCATGACGACCGGTTTGCCATTGATTGTCCCCTTCGTCATATCGACGTTCGGGAACGAAGCGAACATGCCTTTCGCATCCGGGAAGCGACCGTGTTGGTGTCCCGTCATGACCATGTCGAGCCCGTCAATCTTCGTGAGTGCGTAACCGACGTTCTCTTCGCTGTCGAGTTGCTCATCCGCGAGCGCTGCACTGTCACCGATCCCTGAGTGCGCGAGAGCGACGACGACGTCCGCTCCCTGGTCTTTTAATTTTTGTACTGCTTCACGTGCGGACGGGATGATATCCTCTGCCGTCACACGACCTTGAAGGTTCCCCGAATCCCATGACATGATTTTCGGAGGGACGACTCCGAATACGCCGACTTTGATCGTATGTGTTTCTCCATCCAGGTCTGTGACCGTTCGTTCGATGATTTGGACCTCTTGTCCATCCACGTTGAACTTCGAGACGATCGGGTTGCCTTCTAAATCTTTGACGTTCGAGTTGACGAAACGCAGTTTCCCTTTCGACCCCTCCATCGCGTTGTATAAGAATTCGAGACCAAAGTTGAATTCATGGTTCCCGAGTGTGACGGCATCGTAGTTCAATGCCGCCATCGCCTTGTACATCGGATGTTCGAACGCTTCATTTTTTCCAGCTTGGCTCTCACGGACGTAATCGCCAAACGGTGTCCCCTGAATCGTATCCCCGTTATCGAACAAGAATGTGTTCGTTTCCCCAGCGGCTGTACGATGTTCATTGATGAGTGTCGCGACTTTCGTCAATCCGATCGTGTTATCGACCTTGTCTTGGAAGTAGTCGTAGTTCGTGATGTTCGTATGTAAGTCTGTCGTCTCTAAGAAACGGAGCTTGACGATATCCTCGTCCACTTCTGCCAAGACGTTCGGTGCCTGTAGCGGCAAAACGGTTGGTAACACGAGCGCAGTCGCGATCGACCATTTCAATGCGGTTTTCATGTGATTGTCCCCTTTTTCTGGTTGATAATTGTCTAACCATATTCAATATAACACCAGCTGTCTTTCCCTCCTATTAATTTTTTGTATAAAAATAGACCTAATTCCCTTTACAAAAATTAGGTCTATCATCCTATTATTGTTTGATACGAACAGTAAACGGTCCATCTCCGTCAATTTCTTCAAATGTGACTGATACCGGGTACGCATGTTTACCGTAGACCGACTCTTCGAGACGAATCATCGTGAAGCCGACCACGTCCTCCCCACTCACGAGTTCAAGCGGGAGTTTCTCAACGTTCAAGTGGCGGTCGTAGCCGTTGCGAAGGAGAATCGTCGCCGTGACGTCCGTCTCTTCCTTCTCCACCGACACGAGCATCAAGTTGAACTCGTTCTCTCCGACTGGCGGTGTCGAGATGTTCGTCCGCATGAGCTGTTGCCATGCAACCTTCGAGAACTTCGCTTCTTCTTCCGATGACACGGGCTGAAGCGGATCGATCGGGTTCATTTGGAAGACGAGTCGGAGCGAGTCGTAGGATTCTATTTCTCCGAACATCTCATCTAAGAAGAAGTCCAAATAAACCGGTTTGCTCGTCCACGCCTCAAAGCTCGGCAATTCAGAACGTCCGAGGACTTTCCGGCCGATCGGGACGTTATTCGCGTCTAACAAGAGGACCGGCAATTCGTTGATTTCGAACGAGCTCGGAAGCGTGTTGCGGAACAACGCCACGATCGACAAATCATGCCCGAGCGATTCGGCATTCAACAACTCAATCGAGAGTTGATTGTCGAGAAGTGGAGGGAGTCGTTTCGCATGATAACGGAAGACGTACTCGTCCTCTTTCGGGATCCCCATCGCATCGTCGATCACGAGCGTCAATTGGCGCCCTTCCTCTTTATTTCCTGTCTCAATCTGTTTACGTTTACGAAATCCTAGCATTATACTTCCTCCTCTGCCATCTCGGCGAAGTAACGGTCGAGTTGGCATAGTTCCGTCGTGACATCCCGTGCGATATTGATATACGTCTGTTCGAAGATTTCCAGTCCTTCTTTTCCGAACTGACGGCTCGGGTCTTCCTGACCGTAGCTGCGAAGCCCGATCCCTTCTTTCAATCCGCTCATCGTCGTCAAATGATCCGTCCACTTCATGTCGACGGCGCGGAGAAGCGACTCTTTCGCGAAGAGGACGATGTCGTCCTGTTCGAGGCGCGACGCCGTCGTAGCGATGATCGCCTCCATCCAGTCGTTTAAAGCATCCTTCAGTTCACGTGTATCGGCGATGTCATTCGCCCATGTCGGCTCCTGCATCGTCAAGTATCGCAAGTCTTCTTTCAACTCATCGATCGGCCATTCCTCAGGTACGAGTTCATCCGATACATGCATGTCGATGCTATTCTCGAGGGCGAGACGCATCATCCCGAGGACGTTTTTCGTGATGGCATCCGCATCGGCGTTGACGGCCTGGTTACGAATCGTATAGATGATATTCCGTTGCTCGTTCAAGACGTCATCGAGTTTGAACAAGTAGTCCCGAATCGAGACGCCGAGTCCTTCGATCGTCGTCTGCGCATATTCGATGATCTCGATCGCATCTTTCGTTGAGACCTCACCTGTCGCACTCGGCTTCAACTTCTTCTCCACGCGTTCTAACTTCTGAGCCGCATAACGTTTCACGATCTCATCTTCGAGCGAGACGAAGAACTCGGTCGCACCCGGGTCGCCTTGACGTCCCGAACGACCGCGGAGCTGGTTGTCGACACGTTTTGACTCATGCCGCTCCGTCCCGATGACGAAGAGACCGCCCGCTTCCTTCGCTTTTGCATCGAGCGTGATGTCCGTTCCACGTCCGGCCATGTTCGTCGCAATCGTCACTTTGCCGAATTGACCGGCGTCCGCGATGATATCCGCTTCCTGAGCGACCGTCTTCGCGTTCAACACGTCATGCTCGATCCGCTTCTTCTTCAAATGCTTGCTGATGGCTTCCGATTGTGCGATCGAGGTCGTCCCGATCAAGACCGGACGTCCCGTCGCATGTAGTTCTGCCACTTTCTCAGTGACCGCCGCATACTTTTGCTCGGTCGTCATGAAGATGCGGTCCGGATGGTCGACACGCTGACGTTCGCGGTTCGTCGGCACTTGGACGACGTCCATGTTGTACGTCTTCAAGAACTCTTGACGTGACGTCTGAGCCGTCCCCGTCATCCCACCGACGAGCGGGTACATGCGGAAATAGTGCTGAATCGTAATTTCCGCCGTCGTCTTGTTCTCTTCGGTGATGGTGACGCCTTCTTTCGCCTCGAGCGCCTGATGCAACCCTTCCGACAGGCTTCGTCCTTCCATGATGCGTCCCGTGAACAAGTCGATGAGTTCAATCTTGTCTTCTCGGACGATATAGTCGACGTCAAGCTCAAACAAGACGTTCGCACGGAGCGCCTGGACGAGATAGTGATAGAGCACCTGGTGTGAGGCGCTGAACAGGTTATCGATGGCGAACAGCTCTTCAATCTTGACGATCCCTGCTTCCGTGAACGTCGCAGATTTCGACTCGAGGTCGACCTCGTAGTCGGTCTCCTCGAACTCAGAAATGATCTGTTGTGCCAACTGTTTCAACCGGATATGTGACCGGTCCTTCTGCGCGATGATGAGCGGCGTCTTCGCCTCATCGATCAAGATGCTGTCGACTTCATCGACGATGGCGAAATGGAAAGGACGTTGGACCCGTTCTTCCGGCTTATGGACAAGGTTGTCACGCAAGTAGTCAAACCCGAACTCTGTCCCGACCCCATACGTGATATCTGCCTGATATGCGGAACGCTTCTCGTCCGCTTCGATGTCTGGTACGTTCAAACCGACCGTCAACCCGAGGAAGTCATGGATCTTCCCGATTTGTTCCGCGTCACGTCTCGCCAAATAATCGTTGACCGTGATGACGTGGACGCCTTTTCCTTCGAGCGCCTTGACGTAACTCGGCAAAGCGGCGACGAGCGTCTTCCCTTCCCCCGTCGGCATCTCCGAGATGTTCCCTTCGAGGAGGGCGAACCCACCGATGAGCTGGACGTCATAGTGACGCATTCCGAGCACACGGACTGACGCTTCGCGGACGAGAGCGAACCCTTCTTCCGCGATGTCGTCCACTTTTTTTCCATCCAAGAGACGTGCTTTGAGCGTCTCCGTATATGTACGCATCTCGTCATCCGAGAGGGCTTTCATCGTTGTCTCTAATTCATTAATACGCGCGACCCGTCGTTCGTACGCTTTCAAACGCCGGCTTTGATCATTCGTTAACTGTTTTACAAATTGGATCACACTAATAGCCTCCATCTTTCTATCAATTCATCACTTACATACCCGTCTATTATAACGAAAATCGAACCAATTCGGAGACTTTTTTACGAAAACTTCCTAAAAGTTGGTTTTTTGACACGTGAAAACCTATAAATTTTGGTTAATTTTCAAAAAGTATTTGTAAAAATATTTTCAATTCACTATTTGAGATGACGTGAGACCGTGTTACGATGAAAAAAACAGAACATTTGTTCGTAAAAAGGAGTGGTGACGATGCGCAGACGAATCTTTTGTATCGACAGCGTCTCGTTCTATGCCAGTTGCGAGTGCGCCGCGCGCAACAAAAATCCTTACAAGACAAAGCTCGTCGTCCTCTCGAACCTCCAGGACAGCGGGGCACTCGTCCTCGCGGCGACCCCGAAAATGAAGCAGCTCGGAATCAAGACCGGGTCACGTCGCTTCCACATCGACCGCCTCCCGTGGCACGAACGACGAGACGTTTTGTATGCCGAGGCGCGGATGAGTCATTATTTGAACGTCTCCATTCAAATCATCCACATCCTGCATCAGTTCGCCCCGCCCGAGGCGATTCGCGTCTATTCGATTGATGAGACGCTCGTCGACATGAGCGGGACGGAGCGGCTGTTCGGAAATGACGAGCACGTCGCCCACCTCATGCGTGCGACGATCTTTCGCTATACAGGCATTCCCGTCACCATCGGCATCGGACCGAACAACGTCCTCGCCAAGCTCGTCCTCGATTTGCATGCGAAAAAGAAAGGTGTCGCCACATGTCTCCTCCATGACGTCGAACGGCTCATCCACCCGGCGCCGATCGAGAAGATGTGGGGCGTCGGGACGAAGATGGCGGTCCACCTGCAGCGGCTCGGCATCTGGACGATTGGGGACTTGGCCCGCTACCCGCTCGAATCCCTTCATGAAAAGTTCGGTGTCATCGGTGCAGAACTTTGGCATCACGCTTGGGGCATCGACGAGTCGCCGACCATCCTGCCGGCGAGCTCCTTGTTCGGTGCGAAACGGATGCGACCGAAGTCGATCGGACACGGCATCACCCTCATGAAAGACTACACGACGTATTCCGCAATCCGGCTCGTCTTACAAGCGATCGCGGTCGAAGTCGGCATGCGAACCAGGCAAGCGGGACTCGTCGGAGGGACGATCCATCTCGGGGTGCGCTATACGCGGACGAGCGACCGGGGTGGCTTCAGTAAACAAAAGAAGCTCCCCCGCTTCACAGCGGACGAGCAAGAGTTTCTCCCGATCTTATTGCAGCTATTTTTAGACGGCTGGGAAGAGACGGAGGCCGTCCGTTACGTCTCGGTCGCTCTCGGCAAGCTCGAGCCACGGAGCGATCACGTCCAGTTATCGTTCTTCGAAGACGAATGGGCGAAAGCGAAACGGCTCGACTTCCTCGATTTGATCGACGGCCTGAACGTCCGGTTCGGTCGTGGCACGATCCGACCGGCGTCGAGCCTACTAAAAGACAGTCCGCTCCGGACGCGCCAACGTCTAATCGGCGGACATAAACAAGGAGGCGATTACTCATGAGCAAGACCCGCTATCGTGACCGGGGTGAGTTGAAATGGATCCCATTTCTCATGCCCGAGCACGTCGCCCTACTGAAACGTTATTATGCCCAAATCCAAAAGATCGAACTGCCCGACTTGGACGAACAACTCCTCTACCTCTGGCAGACCGAGCTCGAACGGGCCATCCGTGAAGGCGACCAAGTCGAAGTGACCCTGTTCGTGGACGGCTTGACGACAAGCATGCGCGGCTACGTCCATGCCATCTATTACGCCGAGCGCGAGGTCGAGCTGTTCGACGGCAAAGTGCGCCGCGTCCCGTTCGGCGACATCTTGTCCGTTCGTTAAGATGCCTCGATCGCTTCCTGGGTCGTCTCGAACGTTTCAATCCCGTCGAGTAGCCCATAGTGAGCAAGCGTCGCGCGGACCGATGGCGACAAGTGCGCGAAGATGACATGCCGGTCGGCTGCTTTCAGCTCGGTGATGACACGCCGCAACTCTTCGACCGCGGTCACGTCGATGACCGGACAGCGGTGAAAGTTGAAGATGAACACGTTCGGTTCCCGATGGATGTGGTGGAGGACGTGCTCGAACAACTCGACTGCACCGAAGAAGAGCGGACCTTCGACACTGAAGACGATTTGGCCGTCCCGCGTGACGTACCGTTCTGTCCGTTCGCGTACATCAATCGTATCGGCCATTCGTTTCGCAAATAGCGCGAGCGCACAGATGACGCCGACCTCGACGGCGACGACCAAGTCGACGAATACCGTCAATAGTAATGTGACAAGAAGGACGAGCGACTCGGATGAACGATGACGCAACATCGCCATCACGTGATGGCGTTCGGACATGTTCCAGGCGACCCGCATCAAGATCGGAGCGAGTGCGGCGAGTGGCACATAACTCGCAAACGGGGCGAGGACGAGCACCGCAACGAGGACCGTGATCCCGTGGATGACACCGGCACGTCGGCTGACCGCTCCCGCCTGAATGTTTGTCGCCGTCCGGGCGATGGCACCTGTCGATGGGATCCCACCGAAGAACGGTGTGATCACGTTCGCAAGCCCTTGCCCGAACAGTTCCTTGTCTGGCTTCATCTTCGTCCCCGCCATCCCATCGGCGACCGTTCCCGAAAGAAGTGACTCGAGCGCACCGAGGAAGGCGATGGCGAACGCAGACGGAAGGAGCGTGGTGATCAAGTCGACGTCAATCGCGAGCCAGTTGAATGTCGGCAGTCCGCTTGGGATACCGCCGTAGGCACTCCCGATGGTCGCGACCTCACCCGGGATGAGGAGACTGACGAACGTCGGGACAAGCATCGCCATGAGTAAGAGCGGTAAACGAAACGGCAGCTTCGGCACGAGCCAAAGCGTCAAGAAGCCGATCCCGGCAATGACAATCGGCCACATGGACGCTTCGGGCAACGCCTGACCGAGACGAAGCAGATTCTCATGAAAATGTGGCGCCTTCTCAAACGTGACCCCGAACAACTCATCGAGCTGGTCGACGAAGATGACGACGGCAATCCCTGCCGTGAAGCCGATGGTGACGGCACGAGGCATGAAGCGGATGAGCCGTCCGACCCGAAGCACACTCATGAGGAGCAGTAAGATCCCCGCAAGAACGGTCGTGACGAGCAACCCCTCATATCCGTACGCGAGGACGACACCCGAGACAATCGGGATGAACGCTCCCGTCGGTCCGGCAATTTGGAACGTCGAACCTCCGAACATGCTGACGAGGATTCCCGCGAAGATGGACGTGTAGAGCCCATATACCGGTGGGACGCCTGAGGCGATGGCGAATGCCATGGCGAGCGGTATGGCGACGACACCGACCGTGATTCCGGCCGAGATGTCCTTTTGCCACATCTCACGTGTGGAGAGTGAGTCTTGCATCATACATTCCTTCTTTCCAATCAGTTCAAAAACGAGTTCAGTGTACGCCTGGAAAGAGGGCTTGTAAACGGGTTGAGAAAAACGTTAACAGAATGTACAAAACAAGAAGCATCACGTCTATAATTGGTTAAAGAGACCATCGTTCAGTCAAACATGTCCTAGCAAGCTGTTTGAGCGAATCGTTCAATTCGAATAACCGAGTGGTGATGGCCAACTTATCTCCATAACGAATGATATCTTCTCGCATCAATTCTTCTTGGCTTAACAACTGATGATGGAGATACACCGTCTCGAGTAATTGGAGCAGTTGTTCCCCTCGAACTTCACGAATGATGGACTCGTCTCCGTCACAATAACCTTCGAGAAAACCTGTTGCTATGGCTTTCAATTGTTCTTCACACGTATCAAACCGATGCTTTCGGTAGCGCTCCGTTTGTGACAATGCGAGAAAGTAGTTCTCATATAAATTCATGAAGTTCCCTGCCATACCTCGCGGTGCATAGACGATTGGATACGGGTCGATTAAACAGACACGATTTCCTTTCACTAAAATATTTTCTGGAGACGCATCTTGGTTAACGAGACTTGGGACAGAAACCTGTTTGTTCCGCAATTCTGTCGCCGCATGAAGCATTTGCGCTACTACATCGTCTTGAATTTCAGGATATGCTTCACACAACACTTTGTAATCTGCCAACTGTTCATCACTTTCTTCTCGGACAAACGTATGTAGATCCCCGCTCAAGCTACCATGCAGCTTCTCTTCTTCCGTCCAAATCAAATATCCGAGTCCTTCGACACCGTGTTCAATTTGATCCGTTTTCCGATAGATTTCCCCTACTTGGACTCCGATATGGGCAGCTTGCTCTATCGTCATTGTATGTAACGAAAGTGAATCGCCTCCGAACGACTCTAATGTATACGTGAAATCAGGAGATACGTAGAATTCGTAAAAATCAGGCACCGCTCCAGGAACGGCTTGGTTGACGGACTGATAATATAGCTTCGTAGCTGCGTACTCTGCCGTCAAGGCATTAGAATCGAACGCCACTCGCTTTCCATACGCCACTTCTTTCGGAATCCGAAGAACCCGTTCGCAACCATCTTTTACGACTTTCCACGCCTCATGCCAAGCACCCTCACCAAGAAATCTCGGTTCGGCGACCTCGGCATGCCTAAACAATTTGAGCCGTTTTTCATTATTATTCATTTGCTGTGTCATCGATTCATTCAATCCTCCATATCTCAATTCAATCGCCTAATTCGAATGACTCGGCGTAGAGTGAAGACTTCACCATTTCCTCGGAAGGTAGATTCGTCCACGCCTCGACTTCTAAATCAGGATGTTCATGTAAATAGCCATTCACAATCTCTCCCCCGATTTGATAACCGCTCCATCTGGGAACGCCTAGGGTTTCATCCCCGTTCGTCAGTTGAGCATAATCCACTTGACCGGTCGCGATTTGGTCCATCAATTGCTCTCTGGTCGTAGGATCTAACTCATCCATCCAAACCGGTCTCACATCCGGATAAAGCGATTTTGCAAATGTATCCGCCTTCCCCTCCCCAACGATGTAATCCAATAGAGACGTCGAGCGCACTTCCGGATCTTCAGCGAGGACTGTATGGTGATACTCGTGCGCCATTACAAAAGCAAGCATTTCCAAATCCACGTCTTCGCGAACGAGAATCACGATGACATCTTTTTCTAACGCAAATGCGGTCACCCCGCCCATCGATTCAACCGCATTATCGAAATCCGTCAACAGAGGGGCAATGAAAACCACCTTATCCTCTCCCGCTAACTGTTTCGCTGAATCGCGTGCCGCTTGTTCGATCGTTCGTTGAATCTCAGTCTCTCGTGCCTTGAGTTGATCAATCCGTTCCGATAAAGCCTTTTTATACGGTGTCGGCGCAAAGAATGGACGTGCATACGCAAACGGAAGTGCTACGTCCAGTTCGTCCGCTGCATCTTTCATATCTTGAACGACGGTTTCCTCGAGCTTCGCTTGATCACCTTGTCGAGAAGATGCCTCGTCACTTTCGTTTAAGTAATTGGCATAGCTCTCGTACAAGGGGACGAACGTGAACGTTTGATTCGTGTCTGTTTTGACGATACGCCATGCTGACTCAGTATCCGAAGGGTCCGAAACTTCAGAGGGCGAACAGCCGCTTGTGATGAAGATTATTATGAATAGAATGAAGAGTCGTTGCTTTTTCACATGTATATCTTTCCTTTCTGTGTAAGGTTACATTGATTGTACCGTATTTCCAAAAAATAGAATAAAAAAGACGCACCTTTCGATGCGCCTCCCTTCAATTCGTCGGAGCCTCTACGACTTGATCGCCATCTTCCGCGTCTTTCGCCAGCAACTTCACATGACGACCGAACAGCCACATGACGACGAGATGGGCTTTCGCCTGCGTCTTCGTATAGAACCACCACGGAAGTGCCGGTACGAACTCATGGATGGCGACGAGTCCTTCATCCGACTCCGGTAATCGTCGGAACTCGAGACGCCCTGTCTGATCCTCTTCACTTAACTTGACGAACTTGCCCCCGTCAATCGCAAAGGATGCCATATCGTCCGTCGCTTCTTGTTCAAGCGATAGATGAAGCGCGACGAACGATGGATCGAGAAGCGCAATCTCCCAATCATCGTCTTCTTTTGTCGTCTGAATGAGCGGATACATAAAACGACCGAGCCACTCGAAGTACGTGTCCGCCATCCAAAGCGCCGACTTTTCTTCCGGCAGACCGAACCGCTGAATCGAACGGACGGTATACGATTTCGGTTGCTTTTTCTTCTTACCGCCCGAGGACTGCTTCTCTTCTTCCTCAAGCGCATGTTCGACCGCCTGTTTGAACGAAATCTCTCCCTGAGCGATACCTTCGACCGTGTCTTCTGCGACCATCGCGTGCCCCATGCTCTCGACGAGCGGATAGACGGTCGCCTTCGGTTCACCCGTGACCGCCATGACCCACAGGCGCGATAGTTTGATTGTCGGGAACGGGAAGTCGATCAAGACGCGACGCTTATCCATGACTTCGGCCGTCTGCTCGATCATCTTCCGATACGTCATCACCTCAGGACCCCCGATGTCGATATGACGGTCATAAAGCGACTCGGCACCAACGACCGAGATGAGCGCCTGAACGGCTTCCCGGATGTCGATCGGGTGTGTTTCCGTCTTCGTCCAGCGTGGCAAAATCATCGTCGGCAAACGCTTGACGAGCTTCGCTAAAATCGGGAACGACGAACCTTCCGGACCAATGATGAGTCCTGCCCGTATCGTCGTCACCGGCACGCCCTGACCACCGAGAATGCGTTCGACCTCAAGTCGACTCTTCAAGTGACGCGACAACGTCTTCTCTTGTTTCGGGATGATCCCACTCAAATAGACGATCTGCTCAATGTCGTTCGCCTTCGTCGCCCGGGCGAAGTTATCGGCAATGAGCGCGTCCATGTCCTCGAACGTCGCCTGCGTCAAGCCGCCATCCGGAATCATCGAGTGCACGAGGAACATCGCGTAATCCGCGCCCTCACATGCTTCTTTTGTTGCCTCATATGAAAACAAATCACAGGCACGCCACGTGATATGGGCCTCATCTTCTTTATTCTTCGTCGCTCGCGATAACGCGATGATGTCATACTCTTCCTTCAGCTGCTCCATCACGTTCGAGCCGATATAGCCGCTCGCCCCCGCAATGACAATCGTTTTTCGCATAATGGTCACTCCCCTAATTATTCGCATAGAGGTAATGTACCCTTCTTTTTTAAAAGATAAATCAGTCTAAGTATGTAGAGCCTGCTCGACCGATTCATACTAAAATGAGAATAATTAGAAAAAGGAGGGATATTCATGGGATTTTGGTACTTTCTTTTGCTTGGATTGGGAGTAATCCTCATCGTGCGAGGGATTGCAAGTAGCGCGAAACAAGGTGGACTGATTTTAGTCGGACTTGTGATGGTCGGGGTATCCATATTTATGTTCCAAGATGGCAGTGCGGACTTGGTCGCGAATTGGTTGGATCAAATCACCGGTCAATAAGTCACATTCTCGAGTAATCGCGAGGTCCATTGACAACCTTTTAACGTCTTCAATCTTGAATTGATATGGAAGGAGCTCGACAATGAAACAGTTCAAACGAGTAGGTGTTGTGGCGTTATTCGCCTTGATTGGATTTGCTCTTTTCCATTATGCGACCGAGTCGAAGACAGGTTCCGCTGCATGGACGACAGAAGCTGCGACACATCACTTCAAAGATATCTTAGAAGCGCAGCGAGAGGCGATTGAAGCGCATACTCCTCTTGAGAATATCGAGCGAACGAAACTGTCACACGAAGATGACGTCGTCCGGCTCCTCCTCGGTCAGCGGGATTGGGTCGAGCAATTCCACTATACGATTCAGGAGGTACAAGTGGAAGAAAAAGGTGGACTTCTATACGCAAATGCTTATGTGACAAGAAATCTTCAATTTGAGAGTGGTGTCACGACCGGGCTTGGTGACGAGATGACGATTCAATTGAGGTCTCCGAATGAGACGATCGAAGAGGTGGAGCTCGACAATCATAGCGTGACACAATCAGGCCAACCCTTTTTCAAACGCTGGATCAGTCGAGTGTTTGACTGAACAAATCCCACTTTCCGATTGGAGAGTGGGATTCTTTTTTAAAACGATAAATCTAAACCAGTACCATCATCAAGAAGTTCTCCGTTTTTAGCGGTATAGTCAACACGAATCTCGGCTCGCTTCAAGATGAGTGAACACCAATCCCGCCAAAAGCCACTTCAAGTAACGTTTCATGTCGACTCCTCTCATAACTGTTTGTTCATGGCGATGGACGCTTCTTGGAATCCGAGTCGTTTATATAATCGCTGTGCGTCTGGATTCGTACCGAATACACTTAGTCCAATGGATGTTGCGCCAAGTTCTTCTGAGGCAACTCTTTCAAGTTTCTCAAACACCGCTGTCGCATACCCTTGCCCACGGTACGTCTCTTCAATCAAAATGTGATATATGAAAACGCGTTTTGATTCAGCTTGAAACGCATACCACAAAATTCCGACACGAGTGTCTCCGTTCATCACATGAACAATCGTCTGTCCTTCACCGGGTTGATTGTCTGGGAAGAGATCCCGAATCAATTGAGTCGATTCCTCTTGCGCCAACACCATCGGAAGTTGATAGTTGCGCGCGACATCTTTTGCATAATCGTCAATCAACCAAGTCACATAATTCGCGATTTCTGGTCCCGTCATCCTGACAAAATGAATGGTCATCTGTTTACCCCTAATCGTTTTCCCTTAGTGTAACATACAATTTTTGGAATCACTGTTTCTAGTGAAGTTCAGGATTTTGTAAGGTTGCCGCAGATTATATGTAAGGTGCTCCCTTCATACTCGGAAGAGGAAATTGAAAGGAGACATCTATATGAAAGCCACACCATCACATGAACGAATCAATGTCCTCGATACACTACGAGGCTTCGCCTTATTCGGGATTGTTTTTATGAACATTCTCAGTTTATTACGTCCGAGCGACCCAAACACCGTCATGGAACATTACTATATATACGCCCTTCACATCTTCATCGACGGGAAGTTCTTTATGATCTTCTCATTTTTGTTTGGCGTCGGGTTCTATCTCTTTATTCACCGAGCAATAGAGCGTGGAGATCGCGCATACGTTTTATTTACGAAACGATTGCTCCTCTTACTCGGCTTCGGCTTGATTCATATGCAATTTCAGCCGGGGGAGGCGCTAACGATTTATGCCGTGAGCGGGCTGCTCCTCCTGTTCGCATACCGTCTTCCTCGGTCAGTTAATTTGATTCTAGGTCTGATCGGACTAACTGTACTCGCTTATACCGGCACGAAACTGTTAATGCCGCTTGCTCTCATCTTGCTCGGGCTTGCAGCGGGGCAGTATGAGGTGTTTCGTCACGTCCATACGCACCGGGTACGTTGGCAGGTCGGACTGGTCGTTACCGGTATTTTATCCGCCGGATTTGTCTGGCTACAATATACGAATTTACCAAGCTTATCGTATTTCAATGTCGGCTACACCCCGACTAATGAAGAAATTCAAGCATATATCCGTATGCTCGACTATTCGAATTGGTCAGCTCCCTTTTTAGCGGCGTTCTATATCACCATCCTTGTCAATATGAGTCAACTACGGACGACACGTTCCTGGTTCGCCCCACTTCAAGCGTTTGGTCGTATGGCGTTGACGAATTACTTGCTTCAAACTGCACTTATGGTGACTGTTGCTACATTCGGACAGACGTTCACAACGATTGAAACAGGACTATGGGCAATCGTCAGCAACGCCGTATTGATCGTATTCAGTATGGTATGGCTTCGCCGTTTCACATACGGACCGATGGAAAAGGTATGGCGGCTTGGGACATACTCTCGCTTCGGACAAGGTATCCTATCGTCAAAATAATGTAATGTTGAGGAAGGACAGCTGTCAAAAGTGTCCTTCCTCAATTGTGTTTGCAGGAGTGAATTCAATTTCATATGCTTCACCAAGCTCTCCTTGTAAACGCTTCGAAAGTAAGTCTCCTTCACGATTATGTTGCTCCACCTTGATTTCCCATCCTTTAGCAAGTGCATCCGTGTCCCAGTCAATCCATTCTCCGAATCGACTAACCCATTCATAGAAATCACGCTTCAATTGGTCAGAAATCGTAAACTCATTCAATTCTATATTGTATCGACAGGTCGCACACCATATCGGGTCCGCCCCCACATCCGCCTCTATAGTGATTCTTTTCAAATTTTCACAATCACAAATCCTTTTCATTCATTCGCCCCCAGGTTTAAGGTTAGATTCTGCATACGTATTCAAAATTAGGAGGATATCCTTTTGATTTATTCAGTCGAGAAACGTAGAAATGAAAATGGTGTGCAGATTATCTTTCATACAATTAATGGCTTAAGTGGATTAGATGAGACTAGTTGGTTATTCCCTTATTCAGTGACACGAACTAAAGAAAACCATTGGTCTACGCGAACAAATGATTTTCTAGGTTTAATATAAAGTGTCTTTAGCAACTTCATTTGTTGGATCTAGAACAAGAATTTTTTCCGCGATGGACTTTGCTTGTTCATCACTTACAATCTTTTCTGGGACGATGTTCAGAAATAACAGGTTCTCTAAGCGCTTCACATCTGCAGCATCAGTCAAATCCACGGCTCTTTGAGCATGGTATAAGGAAGAGGTATAAGCCCCTTCAATGTGGCAAAGGGGCTGTGATAGGACTTGAAAAGCTAAGTCATGTAATTTATCGTCCTCTGTGTCCAATAACAGATAGACGAGTACGGAGTAATTCGACAGATTTTCATTATCATACGCCAAAGTTAATAAATCATTTTTAAATGTTTCAAAATCAGTAGTTTGATAGATGTCTTATACTTCTTTAAACCGGCCTGACACAATTAAAGTTTCTAAATTATTTGACACTGTTTATTCACCTACGCATTACTTATTTCTTTTTCTCCATGGATTATGGTAATGAAGCATTTGTGCACTTATAAAGATTAATTTTGGATATAATGGGTTTAAATGTTAAAATTAAAAATCGAAGGGGGACTTTAAATGATCAAAAAAAATCTTATGGGTACTATTGATGATGGGGTTAACTCTATTTATTATTACTTTACAAATCAATCGATTGGGTGAACTGACACCGGAGATACAAATGACATTATTTATGTCGCTAGGAATTGTTGTCGTATTATTTATTCCACCACTCATCATGTCGTTCTTTTCAAATCCAATTATTTCATATCTAAACATTGCATACCAGGGAGTAATCGCTATATCTTTTTTAGGAATGTTGCCTATTGGTTTTATGATTCCAAACGGTATGTTTACAGCGATTATAGCATTGCTTGGGGTCGGGATTAGCTCGATGAGTATCATAACAATTTTAAGAACTAAAGAACTGAGTATTAGAAACTAACATACAAATATTCAAGTGAAAGTTAAAAGTGATGTGCTGATGTCTATGCTGTTCAACTATAGTGAATACTAAAACAAAAGTCGAACCTGTTTAATTAGGTTCGACTCTTTTCATGCCTTCGGAGTCCAATTGTTTTCATAGCCATTTTGAACGGCATAGTGATACAAATGAATGAGTTTCGATTCTTTGTATGTAGACATGTGTTCTGCCGTACGCAGTTCATGATTTCGTTCTACCAAATTGTAAAGATAATCGATATTCGCTAATCGATTATTTTTACTCGTATTACATGTCGGGCATGACAGCACAAAATTCCATAAGACATCATTTTGCATATAAGACCAAGGAATGAAATGATCCACGTGAATTTGTTTTACAGGCTTTAGGCAATAGAAGCACATTGAGTGCCCCTGACTTAATAAAATTTGTTTAAACTCCTCAAGCGATTGGCGGACAGCAGAGGAAGAACGATGGACGTACCATGAATTTCTGCATGAAGTGTTTCATTACGAACAAAAGCGACGCGAGCAGAAACTACAGGATCGGCTGACGAGATGGGCGAACTTCCCTGTAGAACGTCACCTGGATGAGTTTGAGCTTGAACATCTACGCTCGATTGGTGTACGCCAGTTCAAGCAACTGAGAGAGTTGAACTGGCTTAAAAGCCATCATAATTTGATTCTTTTGGGTCCCCCTGGGACCGGCAAGACCCACCTCGCCATCGGTCTAGGACTTGACGCCATAAAGATTGGGAAGAAAGTCAGCTTCGTTGCGATGGGGGAAGCTCTTCACCTTCTAAAAACCCGGAATGTCATCCGTCGTTCCGAAGTCCGTTACAAACGACTCGTCGAGTCGGAACTTGTCATTCTGGATGACATGATGTACATGGCATTGAAGCAACGTGAGACCAATCTTCTTTTTCAACTTATCAATGAGCTTTATGAAAAAAGCTCAATCATTCTAACGTCGAATAAGCGACCAGAAAGCTGGGGCGAATTGATTGGTGAGCAAGGAATCGTCACAGCTATTCTTGATCGGCTCTTACATCGTGCAGAAATCATTCAAATGGACGAGGAAAGCTACCGGATGCGCTATCGCTCTACTATTTTTACAGAACATACAGAATGATCGAAAAGTGTTGTGCTTAAATCATCGTAAAATGACTTTTCTTCTTGACGGTCACAAAAGCATTGTTCATTTGATATTAACAACTGTAGAGGATAACAATACTTCAACTCAGCTAAATAGACATTGAGTATTGTAAACCCTCTCTAAGGGATAATTACGACAGAAATCGTCCGGTCTTTATCGTCATCTTCATCCGAGGCATTATAATACTTCTCCAAAAGAGTACTTAGTTCTCCTTGGAAATCCTTGAAAGATTCATCTGATAAATTCAGCTTTACTAAAGAAAAAGTGGATTGATCTTGCTGGTCTTCGGTCTTACTTTTCTCATAGTAATTTTTATAATTTTGTAAGATGTACATGAAGTAAAACGAGACAAAATCAATTTTCTCACTATAAGTAGCTGAGTTCCAATCTTCTTCATTGATTTTATATCCTTCAGTATTCAAGGCATAAAACTTCTCTTCTACTTTGCCTACTTTTTGAAATCCCACTACCTTAAGCAAGTTGTCGTTCATCATAAAATTCACTTGTCGATATAAAGTAGACTGTGGAACATCTTTTAATAGTTCATTTAATTGTCTTATCGATAAACCTTGTTCAATGTCAATCAATTCTAAAGCAATTTTAAATCTCACCTGATTTTTGAATAAATTAAAATCCATGTTGTTTAGCATCCTTTGCTAATAATTTACCGTAAATTTTCTCTTCAATTTTCTCAACTTCATCTAAAGTATAAATATCTACTAAACTCAATACTATACCTTCATTCTCTTCAATCCAATTTTTTATCTTTACCAACTGGATAGAGTCAACACCTAAATCAAACAATGAATCTTTTTCGCTAATCTTATTTAATGACAGTACGTCAATCAACATCGTTCTAAAGTCACTCGAAAGTCCTGTTAAATGATCCGAATCACTTGTATCTGTCATAAATCCATGTCGTTCAGCTGCTAAGTCCAATAATTTTTTTGAATCGATTTTTCCATTACTCGTCAGAGGAAATTCAGAAATGTTGAATATAACGTTAGGCAGTTCATACAGTGCTAGACTTGCACTTAAATGATTTTTAATTTCTGTATTGTCTAACGGAACATCCTTTTCATATACTAATACGATTTTATCCTTGCTATCCTCTTGTTTCATCAAAAGAACTTTTGTTTTAAAGGCGAACACTTTCTGAAATTGATTCGCGATGTGGTTCAGGCTAACTCTATAACCATTTACTTTTGCCCTCGAATCTTGCCTCCCGATGAATTTGATATGATGTGGCGAAACAAACTGACCAATGTCACCTGTAAGGTATAAGTATCCTAACGTTTCATGGAATATAAAGGTCTCTTTCGTTTTTTTATGAGATGAATTATAAAATTAAGTGCAACACCCAAAAGTGAACACAAAAAAGCCCATGACGCTTTCCTCGTGTAGAATGAAGTCACCACAACACACATTCAGACGGAGGAAATCTCATGAGCTACACCCATCTTACCACAACGGAACGCGTGAAAATAGAGACCTATCTGGAGCTCGGGATGTCCATCCGGTCCATCGCGAGACGGCTCGGGCGTCATCCCTCGACCGTCTCGCGGGAGGTCAGACGGAACCCCGGCTATGAATCCGGACGTGCCCAGCAGCGCTACGTGAAGAAGAAGTCAAACTGCGGCGCCAAGACGAAGCTCGACGAGGCGACTCGCCGGACGATCACCGAGAAGCTGTGGGCGACCTGGTCGCCGGAACAGATCGCCGGTCGTTTCTTCGACGGGGAAATCGCCTTCTCGACCATCTATCACTGGATCTACTCGGGACGGATTGACGTGCCGACATCCGTTCTCCGCCAGAAGGGCAAGCGTCAAAAGCCGGTCGAGACGCGGGGGCGATTCAATGTCGGATTGTCCATCGCCAAGCGCCCGAGAGAGGTGCGTGCACGCAAGACATTCGGTCACCGGGAGCTCGACACCGTGGTCTCCGGACGTGGGAAGTCGAAGGCATGCGTCGCGACGTTCGTCGAGCGGAAGAGCCGGTTCTACATCGCCCTCCCGATGACGGACCGTAGCGCCTCCTCGATGGAGATGGCAATCCAGGCAGTGCACGGCGCCTTCCCCGTGGCCGCGTTCAGGACGGCGACGACGGACCGGGGCAAAGAGTTCAGCTGTCACGAGCGTATCCAGATGTCGCTCGGCGTGCCACTCTATTTCGCCGACCCGTACGCGTCCTGGCAACGAGGGAGCAACGAGAACGCCAACGGTCTCCTCCGCGAGTTCTTCCCGAAAGGAACGGACTTCGCGCAGGTCGGTGACGGCCAACTCGCGGACGCGCTCGCCAAGACCAACGGGCGACCGAGGAAGTGTTGCGCTTAATTTGACAAACCGTCTTAACAAAAGCGTTGACTTATTAATTTCCATTATTGATAATGGAAATAGAAAGGAGTGATTAAGTTGAACACAGACTTTAATGCACTTTTGGAGATCGACTGGAATCAAATTCTTCCCTTCATGTTGCCTATTCTTTTCTTTAATCTACTACTCATCATCATTACCCTCGTAGATTGGTTTAAACGAAAAGATCAGATAGCAGTTCCTTATGTCTGGTTAGTTGTCATCTTACTGATTCAATTATTGGGGCCAATCTTATTTTTAGTAATCGGAAGGAGGATTCATCGTCATGATTACGGTCAGTAACCTTTACAAGACAATCAATAGTCGCCCTATTTTAACCGACGTTAACTTTTCGATTTCTCAAGGAGAATGTATAGGATTATTAGGACCTAACGGAGCAGGGAAAACAACTTTAATCAAATGCATGACCGGAATCCTTAATTATGACAAAGGCGATATTCGTTTTTATTCTGATCCAATCCTAAGCCATAAAAAATACATCGGCTATTTGTCACAGCATACAGATTTTAAGCCCTGGATGACTTGTGAAGAATCATTAATGTTTTTTGGAAGGCTGTCTGGATTAAAAAAGAGTGACTTACTCCATAAAATCCCTCTCGTTCTTGCGGAAGTAGGGTTGCAGGGAAAACAAAAGCTGAGAGTTGAGCAACTTTCAGGAGGAATGAAACAACGACTTGGCATCGCACAAGCAATTTTACATGAGCCACAGTTACTTATCTTAGATGAACCAGTTTCTGCATTAGATCCTATCGGCCGAAATGAAGTAAAGAAATTAATCGGAAAGCTAAAGAAACGAACAACAATTATTATTTCGACACATATATTAGATGATGCGAGTGAGTTTTGTGATCGATATATCGTGATCAAGAACGGTGAAATCGTCGGGAATATTGACGAAGACTATGCTGCACTCAATCGAAAGCAAGTACTTATCAGAACTAACAGAGCTTACACCGAAGAAAAAATCATTTCTTTTGAGAAAAACGATGACACGATTGAGCATATTGAATATACCTCTTCCAGATCTTTTATATTCACCGGCTCACATGACTTAGACTTAAAAACACTGCTGACTAAAATCCAAGCGAATGATTTGGATATTACCTC
Organism: Exiguobacterium sp. s132; assembly: GCF_018617235.1. GTDB lineage: Bacteria > Bacillota > Bacilli > Exiguobacteriales > Exiguobacteriaceae > Exiguobacterium > Exiguobacterium profundum. The sequence continues at coordinate 1,371,672 of NZ_JACSJU010000001.1, forward strand.
GATTGAATATTATGAGAAGGGTATAGAAGATATTTTTCTAGAGATGGTTTCAGAGACATGAACAACTATTACATTTTATTCCGAACCGAATTAATTGAAGCTATTAAAGACTTTAAGATCATCTGGTTATCCATCGTCTTTATTATTTTAGGAATGACTCAACCCCTCCTCAATAAATATATGGACGTCATTCTAAAAAACGTGGGTGGTGCAGATGGTATTACACTTGATCCAAATCGCCCGATTCCGTCTTCTAGCGAAATCTTCATCTCTACGATTTCGGGGCAATTTAACCAAATCGGTCTCATCATACTCATCATCAGTTTCATGGGAATGATTGCGACTGATCGGAACAATGGAATGCAGGACTTCATTTTAACAAGACCTGTCACCGTTCCTTCTTACATCCTGTCAAAAATGACAAGTCACTGGTTGATTAGTATGTTTTGCATCCTGGTCGGTGCTCTCACTTCTTATTACTACACAATCTATCTGTTCGGTGCCCTCTCATTTTTAGGTTTTTTAGGTTTTCTCCTGTACTACAGCATCTGGATCCTTTTCGTCATCAGTCTTACCATTTTATTAAGTAGTTTCATTAAAAATCCGATAATCGTAGCTGTATTTACGATCATCCTATCAATCGTTTGCGTGTTACTAAAAGGCTTAAATCATTCCATATTTCTGTTATCACCGGGTTCGGTCTTAAACTTAGCAGAATCACAACTTATGACCGTATCAAATGCGAATCATTTAAGTATCCTCTCCTGCCTATTATTCATATCCATTAATTTAGTAATCTCAAATAGAAAATTGAAACATTCTTAACAACAAGGAGGGATTTCATATGTTGACGATTCAAAATCTCACGAAAATTTATGGGGGATCCGAGAAGGGAATCAAGAATTTAAATTTAGAACTCATGGAAGGCGATATTTGTGCTTTCATCGGAATGAATGGTGCTGGGAAAACAACCTCAATTAAATCGATTGTCGGGATTCATAATTTTGATCAAGGTGAAATTGAGTTAAATGACATCAGTATTAAGAGTGATCCTCAAGCGTTTAAACAACAAATCGGTTATTCACCTGACACACCCGCATTATATGGAAATATGACAGGATACTCGTATTTGGAACTCATAGGTAGTATCTACAACGTGGATAGCGACACGATAAATCATCAACTAACGATTTTATTAAAGAAACTTCATTTTGGTGATGCAATCCATGATCTAGTCTCCACCTATTCGCATGGAATGAAGCAGCGATTAGTCCTCATTTCCGTATTGATGCACAACCCAAAATTGATCATCCTAGATGAACCGTTCGTCGGTTTAGATCCTAATGCCACTTATTTTTTACAAGAAGAGATGAAAAAACGTGCTTCAGAAGGTGCCATTGTTTTATATTCCACTCATGTTTTAGAAGTCGCTGAAAAAATTTGTAACAAAGTTGTAATGATTCACGAAGGAAAAGTAGTTGTGAATGATACGATGATCAACTTATTGGTGAACGGAAGTTTGAACGAGACATTTAGAAGGATTACTACACATGAATAAGCTTCTTTCATTACAAAAATTCGTTATCCTAAACGATCTTCAAATATCTCGATTGAATAAAGCAAATAGTAAGTCCGATCGTAATCATGCAACTCTGACGATTGCTGGATACTGCGCGGCTCTCTTCATGGCGATCTCCTATGTGCTGTATATCGCCTTCGATCTTTCCTCGAACGATCAGGTAGACATTCTTCTACCTGTTCTCTCTTCACTTCTATTCTGGGTGTTCGGGATCTGGACGATACTGAGCGGCGTAAAAAAAATCGTCTTCTCAAACGATCGGGATTTCATCTTCAGTCTTCCCTTACCCCTATGGCAACTCCAATTGTTTCACTTGATTAAACTATTTTTCATCTACACCTCGTTAATCGCGGTAGCACTCCTTGCTGCGGTATGTTCATACTTGTTAATCGTTCCAAACATTCCTTCCTTTGTTTTCAGCTCGATCGTATTACTCATCACGACACCTCTTCTGATCCTTTCATCCACTTTACTCGTTTCGATTTTGAGTAAATGGATATTAAGCATCATCAAATTACAAAATAACGTTGCTGAAGCTTTATTGACAGTTTCAATTTTCTTAATTCCAATCGTTTTTGCGCTTCTTAATTCTGACTCACTTCAATACAAATCCATCTTTTATATATCTTCACCTCTCAATCTATTTGGACTGACAGGTCTATGGAACATCGAAAATGATATGTTGCGACTACTTGTCATGACTGTCCTAACAGGAGAATTAACCATCCTTTCTCTTTGGATCATTAAATACAAGTATGCAGCTGTAGAAAGCCTTTTCCAGGAGACACGTAAAAGAAAAATCAATCAAGGAACACCACTCATTCAAAACAACATTTTCAAACAGTTGTTTCTCAAAGAAGTGCAACTGTATCTATCATCGATTACCTATGTAAGTAACACCATCTTAACTCCCGTGATATTACTAATTGGTAGTTTAGTCTACCTATCCAACTTGGTACCGCTTCTTTACACATACACTTTTGAATTTTCGTTCATCACGATCAGTAGTAAGTATATATTTATCATCTTTACGACCATCTGCATTCTATTGACCACGACGACTTCATCTAGTTTATCTTTCGAAGGAAAAAGCATCTGGATTACGCTCACTTCCCCGCTGACCCTAAAAGATTTATCGATGGCTAAAATCGCATTAAATCTCATGTTGTTTATACCAGGCGTAATCTGTGCCATTCTAGTCTATATGCTTCATTTTAGTACTTCCATCGCGGACAGCCTTTTCTTCATTGTTTTTACGGTATCTAGTTTGTTTTTAATTAGTCTGATCGGTTTCTTCATAAACCTTAAGTTTCCCAATTACAATTGGTCTAGTGAGATGGAGATCATTAAACAAGGTAAATCTACTATCTTTACCGCTGTCATCAGCACGATGTATATTTCATTAAATACTGTACTGAGTATTCTAGGGTTCAATTTGGCACTCCCGATGCTTGCTCTATTTAACCTCATTTTAATATTCTTGTTGATTAAGTCTATGAAAGAACAAACTCTCGTTCTTAACTAACATCACCTAAAGAGTAAAGTCGATAATTTCCCGATGGTCAACTTGTTTAATAGACACCAAATTACTATATGGGGTACACACTGCTATAAGATAATCACCAGGTAGTCGATTTATTTGGAAATACAGCGACTCACTTGTATCACTTTACTGCGATTTTAAAACCCATCCTTGAAGTGATTCTTCGAATGAGTTTTTCTGATACTCATAATTTAATCCTACACCCATGTACTTCCCATATGCTTCTTTTAAACACCAAAGTGTATAATACTTGGTGTTTTTTCATTACCTTCAAAGCGTGTTAGATATTCGATTTCTTTATAATGTAGAACCTCCTCTATGAAACGATTATCTCCTGACTCTATTTTTTCAATATCTATGCCTATGGGCGAGTCACTCACTGCACATACGATCCAGTGCCCACAATGACTGAGATCAAAATGAATATTCTCGTACCCTAATAGTAACGGTTTCGAGAAACGATTCTTTATAATTTTGATATCCTCAACCGCTAAATTAAATTTTTCTTTTAACGCGTATCTTATCAACAACTCACTGTACAGGCTTCTTATCTTATCCTCAGATTTCCTTAAATTTTTTATTTTATTTATTCTTTGCTAATTAGTGTAGTTAAATAATCACTAATTGAAAGCGTTACAAAGTCATCAATATAAAAACTGTATATTTGTATCACTAGTTTTTCTCCTTAATTTAATTAATATCATTCATTATTTAATGAAGTAGTTATTTCTGTCGACGTCAAGTAGAATTTGACGTCGACAGTATATCAGGAATGATAGGAAAGATGTGCGGTTCTTCATCGGAAGACATCTGGATTTGAAAAAGGGCTGGAAGCGGAAGAATTAATTTGATAAACTGTTGGGACAAGCGAAAACTCCAATCGTGGTTTGTCTAAGCAACAATTACGATACCGGGGTTTTCGCTTTTTTTCTATGTTCGATTTAAAATCCGATGGATTTTATGTGTCAACCACACCTTATGGTGATGAGCCATTTATTACTATTTTATATAACTTTTAACAAAATAACTATGTCTATAAATAAAAGAGTAAAAAGTTCAAAAGAAAAACCAATTGATCAATAGATAATTGGCTTTTAACAAAATTACTGTAAGTAGCTACAACCCGCATCCAAAAACATCATAACCTATGCTTCTACTCGTGTAGTTTATCTACTGAAAATTTCGATTTGACACTGCCTACAAACAGATGTTGTCAACCCACTGTTTCATCTCTTCTTCGAGCCCTCAGAAGACGTTTTCCGACCCTGCAAGACCTCCTGCACAAACAATCGATTCAAGACCGCAGGGAACTTAGAATGCTACGAGTTATGTGTTAGTTTTTCCAGTTATAGGCGTTTGCGTTTTTACGAGGCGGACTTCTTGACACGCCACATGTGACCAACTACCTCAGTCGAATCTATAACATTCCACGGTGGTTAAACTTTTTTCGTCACCGCTAAAAGTTTAAAACTAGCAGAATCTTGCCTTAAAACCACCGTTTTCAACAGCGCTCTATTTCCCGAATTGACTCATTGGTGTCAAATCATTTATCACATGAAGTGGATCTCGCGCATGAAATAGGAGCAGAAAACTCTTTTTTGATTTGTTCGATATCAATCATTGTCTTTTCATGAACATACTGTACGAGCGCATCATACTGTTCGACCGTATTGAGTTTTTTGAACTTCTCAATATCCCCTTCAAAGCCCGTGAAATAGTCACTTTGATACTCTGGATTGTTAAAGAGTCTTAAAAATTCCATATAGTCCTTGATGGTCATTTGACTCACGATGTGAGAGAGAATGGATTCCCACTCTTTGATTCGCCCCTCATGAATCTGTTTTTTGATGACAATGTCTTGTGCTTGCTCCATTTTGATTTGCTGAATGCATTGCTCCACTTCTAGTCTATATTGGAACAACTCATCTCGATTTCGAGTATCTAGCGTAGGCGTCACTTCGGTTAAATAGTACTGATACCTCTGCTTTCGCGGATGCATGTTCTTGGCTTTTTTAGGGCTTTGATTTGGATCATCGGATTTATTAAATCGTTTCTTTAAATCAATGGATCCTAAAGCCCCAATGATTTCTTTGTTATGTTTTAATGCAAGTTTCCCTACTGTCGGACCATATTTTTTGACGCCATTCACGATCAATTCCGTTGATTTCTTAGACATGCAGAATCCTCCTTTAATATGTATATTTTTATGACGATTTTCAAAAAACAACTCGTAGTTTCTATTCAACAAAAGGATGCTCAATCCCTTGATTCCATTCAAAAACCTAATGACCGGTGTCCGCTCCCCAAAAGAAAAAGGATTAATGAGCAGGCACTCAATAATCCTTCGTCAGATCACTTCTTCTCTTGTTGCTTCTGCAAATACGCCTCACGAAGCTGGTTCAATCGTTCCTTCTTGTTCGAGACAGTCGGCTTTTTGCCGTCTTGGTACTTCGCCGCAGCTACTTTGCTTCTCTTGTCTAATTGATATTTCCCCATGCGTTTCACCTTCCTTTCTTTGTGGCTTCAATCAAAAGCAAAGACCCTCTAATCTCAATGAAATTAGAAGGTCTTCATGAAAATCATTGATCGCAGTCTTTACAGACTGCTTCAAAATGGAGACGGCGGGAGTCGAACCCGCGTCCGAAGGCATCGTAACGTATGCTTCTACGTGTGTAGTTTATCTATTGAATCTCGATGTGACACTGCCGATAAACAGGCGTTGTCGCATCCAGTCTGTTTCATCTCTTCTTCGCGCCCTCAGACGGCGAGGTTGAAGCGTAGCTTGCTTAGTTTGAGACCCTGAAAGTCATCCACACAAGCGATGGATGTCAGGATCCGCAGGGCACTTAGGCTGCTGCGAGTTGTGTGTTAGTTTTGCCAGTTATAGGCGTTTGCGTTTTAACGAGGCCGACCCCTCGACACGCCACATACGACCGACCTACCCCCGTCGAATCCATAACGTCCCCGAGGTGGTAATTGGTACTCCATTTAATATACCACAATTAGGATCCGTTGTCAGTATTTTTGCCGATCGCGCATCGCACGGTCGACGTCACGCTTCGCGTCTTTCTTCTTCAAGTCCTCTCGTTTGTCGTACTTCTTCTTCCCTTTTCCGACGCCGAGCAGGCACTTGGCGAACCCGTTCTTGATATAAACCTTGAGCGGGATGATCGTGTAGCCGTCACGCCCTGACGCTCCGATGAGCTGATTGATTTGCTTCTTATGCAACAATAGCTTCCGGACGCGGAGTGGGTCATGGTTGAAGCGGTTCCCCTGTTCGAACGGGCTGATATGACAGTTGTGAAGCGTCGCCTCGCCCCCGTCGAACCGGACGTACGCATCCGCGATGTTGATCTTCGATTGACGGACCGATTTGATTTCCGTCCCTGTGAGCACCATGCCCGCCTCAATCGTATCTTCGATCGCGTAATCGAAGGACGCCTTGCGGTTTTGGGCGAGTGCGTTCGAATCTTTCTTCTTGGCCATACACATTCAGTCCTTTATCTACAAGATACGGAGGAAGGGATAAGCCCTTCCCCGTCAGCGACGTTTCTTCGCACCTCGTTTGGCGTCGCCTTTTCGTTTGTGCTTGTCTTTCTTCTTCAGGTCGAGTGCCGAACGGCCTTGGGAAGACTTCTCCCCGTCTCGTTTCGGTTTCTCACCTGGTTTGCCCGGCTTGCCAGGTCTTCCTGGTTTGCCGCGCTTCTTCTTGTCGTCCCGACCGCGACCGCCACGACGGTCTTTCTCGTCCTTCTTCGGACGACCGCCTTTCGCTTTGATCGTTGTCGGTTGGCGACGGCTTGACTGTTCCCGTTTCGGCATTCCAACGACCGTGAAGTCGATCGTCCGCTCGTCTAAGTTGACGGCATCGACTTTGACACGGACGGCGTCCCCGATGCGGAATTGACGTTTCGTCCGCTCGCCGAGCAACATGAGCTGTGATTCGTCGAAGTGGTAGTAGTCATCCATCGACTGGAGACGGACTAGCCCTTCGATCGTATTCGGAAGTTCGATGAACATCCCGAAGTTCGTGACGCCGGCGACGACACCATCGAACTCTTCACCAAGATGCGCTTCCATGTATTCGGCTTTCTTGAGCGCCTGTGTCTCGCGCTCTGCGTCGACCGAGCGACGTTCCCGTTTCGATGCCTGTTCGGCGATCGCCCCGAGACGGTCCTCGTACTTCGCGATCGTCTTCTCCGACAAATCGTTGTTGAAGACGTACGTGCGCATGAGACGGTGGACGATCAAGTCCGGATAACGACGAATCGGTGACGTGAAGTGCGTATAGAAGTCCGTCGCGAGTCCGAAGTGACCGAGCGAGACGTCGTCATATTTCGCCTGTTGCATCGAACGAAGCATGATCGTGCTGATGACCGGCTCTTCCGGTTCCCCGTCAATCGCCTTCAAAATCTTTTGAAGCGTCTTCGGTTCGACCGTCTGCCCTTTGATGCGTTCAATATGCACGCCAAAGTTTGCGACAAAGTCGAAGAAGAAGTCGAGCTTGTCCGGTTTCGGATTGTCGTGGACACGATAGATGAACGGCACGTCCATCTTGTGGAAGTGTTCCGCAACCGTCTCGTTGGCCGCGAGCATGAACTCCTCGATCAACTTCTCGGCGACCGAACGTGGACGAAGCACGATATCTGCCGGCTTCCCTTCCTCGTTGACGACAACCTTCGCCTCAGCGAAATCGAAGTTGATGGCACCGCGCGAGTTACGACGTTTCCGAAGCACTTCCGCGAGCTCGGCCATGAGGTCGAACTCACCGATGAACGGTTCGTACTTTTTCAATGTCTCTTCGTCATCACGTTCGATGATCTCACGGACGTTCGTATACGTCATCCGCTCCGTCGTCTTGATGACACTCGGGAACAGATCATGGCGAACGACCTTCCCGTTTTGCGGGGAAATCTCCATGACGCAGCTGAGCGTCAAGCGGTTGACTTGCGGGTTGAGGGAACAGATTCCATTCGAGAGTCGGTGCGGCAACATCGGAATGACGCGGTCGACGAGATACACACTCGTCCCACGTTCGAACGCCTCAACGTCTAGTGGTGAGCCCTCTTTCACGTAATGCGAGACGTCAGCGATATGGACACCGAGCTCGTAGTTGCCGTTATCAAGTTTTTTGACGTGGACGGCATCGTCCAAGTCTTTCGCATCTTCGCCGTCAATCGTGAAGATCGTCTCGTCACGAAGGTCGACGCGTCCGATGAAGTCTTTCTCGTCCGCCTCGTCCGGCACAGCGTTCGCCTGAGCGATCACGTCCTCCGGGAACTCCGTCGGGATACCGTGCTTATAGACGATCGACAAGATATCGACGCCAGGGTCGTTCTTATGCCCGATGATACGGACGACGTCACAGGCACCGGCGAAGCGTCCGTCCGGATACTTCGTGATGCGCACGACGACTTTATGTCCGTCAACGGCACCGAGTGACTTGTCCGGGTTGACGACCGGCCAGAAGTTGATGCGTTTGTCATCCGGCTCGATGAAGGCGAACTGGTCGAGTCGACCACTCGGGAGCGTATACGTCCCGACGAACTCAGAGAGTCCGCGCTTCAGTACTTTCAATAAAATCCCTTCCGTCTTGCCACGGTTGTCCTCGCGTTTTTTGACGAGAATCGTATCGCCATGGTAGACGTCCTTCAGTTGGTCGGGCGGCAAGAACACATCTTCCGCTTCCCCTTCGACCGACAAGAAGCCGAAGCCGCGCTGGTGAATCGAGATGATCCCCGCGACTTGTCCGAGCGTGGCGAGCGTCCCGTAACGGTTCGTCCGCGTCCGGCCGATGGCGCCCTCTTCCTCGAGGGCATTCAATGTGCGGATGAGCTCTTTAAAGTCATCCGTCGACGCGAGCTGTAATCGCTCGGTCAGTTGATCGACAGAGAGCGGTTTCTCGCTCGCCTGTAAGATCTCTAGTAATTGGTCACGTAAATTCAACGTGACACCTCCTTCTTAGACTGACCAGTCTAACGTTTCGAGAAAATCGAGCACGTCCTGGTGCAGTTTCTCTTTTTCTTTGTCGAGTGTGATCACGTGTCCCGAGTTCTCATAGATGAGCAACTCTTTTTGGAACGTGTTGACCGCCTCGTAAATTTGATTCGCCGATTCCGGGTCGATCATGTTGTCTTTGGCGCCTTGGACGACGAGTGTCGGGACGAAGATGTCCTCAAGCTTCGACGCCGTGTCGCGGACGAAGGCACGGAGGTCTTTCAATGTTGGCATCGGTTTGAACTCTGCCATCTCCTGCTCGATCTGTTCCGGCGACTTTTCTTCTCTACCCTTATATTCTCGGGCATATGCCTGGACTCCTTTATACAAGCGGTCCTCGGCATCGATTCCCGTCGGTGCGCACATCGGGATGACCGCCTTGACGTCTTTCTCCTCGGCGAGACGGAGCGACATCACGCCACCTAACGAGAGTCCGCAGACGACAATCTCCTCATGACCTTTGTCGACGAGCGTCTGGTAAGCGTCCAAGACGTCTTCCCACCAGTCTTTCGGTCCATATTGGAGTAATTCTTCCGGTGGGACGGCATGACCACGATAGATCGGTCCCATACATGTGTATCCTTCTTTTTGAAGGAAGCGACCGAGCATGCGGACATCCGCGCTCGATCCAGTGAAGCCATGTAACATCAACACGGCACGTTTTCCGCCCTCGAAGAAGAACGGTTTTGGTGCTGTCACTTTCATTTTATCTGTCATCTCCTCGTATCTACATTATTCCCAAAAAATAAATCGAAAAAACAAAAGCTGACCGCCTCACGTGAAAATCGAGAACGATCAGCCTTATCATCATAATGATGCGACTAGTAATCCTAAAATGAAAAACAAAGTGCCTAGTACAGCTGCAGTTCGGTTCAAAACAGCATCGAAGCCGCGTGCTTTCTGGCGTCCGAACAACTGCTCCGCGCCACCTGCAATCGCTCCAAGACCTTGCGACCGACCTGACATGAGCAGTACGACGACAATCAATAAGACAGCCACGACAAGTAGGCTGATTGTAGCGATCGTTTGCATAGTAGTCAGTTCCTCCTTCTATTTACACGCCTTTTATTATATAGAAGTTATCAATAAAACACCAGCATTCAAATTATCGGGACGGGTAGCTGAATCCTTCCCCGATGACTTCCTTCACCTGGTGGATGACGACGAAGGCACGGTCGTCCGTCACTTGGACGATTTTTTTGAGTGGTGCGATCTGACGTTTGTCGACGATCATATACAACATGTTCTTATCCTGCTTCGTATAGTAGCCATGTCCATGAATGATTGTCGCCGAGCGTCCGAGCGTCTCCGTCAAGACGACGGCGAGCTCTTCTTGCTTGTCGCTGATGATCGTGACGGCTTTACGGATGTTGAGACCTTCCGCGACGAGATCGATGACCCACGAGCCGATGATAATGGCGATGAGCGTATAGAGGACGACTTGTTCCCCTAAGAAGAAGCCGGACGTGGCGACGACGATCGCATCGATGATGAACATCGATACGGCGACACTCAAGTGGAGATAGCGTTCCATGAGACGGGCGATGATGACGCCCCCGCCGGTCGTCCCACCGACACGGAGCACCATGCCGATTCCGACCCCGATCATGATTCCGGCATAGACGGCCGCAAGCAGTTTGTCCTCGGCAGGGCTGCCCCAGTCATGTGTCAGACTGAGGAAGAATGACGTCGCGATGACGGCGATGACCGAATAGACCATTGTCCGACGGTCGAGCAGCTTATAGCCGACGATAAAGAGAATCCCGTTCCCGATGATCGACGTGAGCCCGAGGTCCCAGCCGAATACGTAGTACAGGATAATCGTGACCCCGAGCAGACCACCTTCCGAGAAGTCGTTCGGTACGGTGAAGTAGTTGACCCCGAACGAGAGAATGAAGGAGCCTGCGATAATCCAGGCGATGTCCTTCACCGAGATGGTTTGTAGCTTGCGCCATACTTGTTGGCGCAATAAATGTTGTTGTTGACGTTTCATAAATGTCCTCCCTCCATAGAAAAAAGACCGCGGCAAAAGCCGCAGTCTTAAGATTGTACTGGCTTTGGCGCACCGTCTTTCATAATCGGCAACTTGCGCTCCGCGGCGTTCGCGTAGACGTTCAAGAGTGCCTCTTTTTCCAAATCCCAGTTATATTTCTCACGCGCGGTCTTCGTGTTCTCTTTGACACGCGCATAGAGTGCTTGGTCTTCAATCATCCGGTTGACGCCGTCCGCGATCGATTGTGGATCGTGCGAATCGACGAGCACCCCGACATCGTTCCCCGCAACGACCCGTTCGATTTCAGGGAAGTCACATGAGACGACCGGTACTTCGGCCATCAAATACTCAAACAATTTATTCGACGAGGCCGAGTAGTGGTTGAAGCAGACGTTGTTCAATACTTGGAAGCCTAAATAGGCATTCATCGTATAGTAAGGTAACGCTTCGACCGGTACTTTGTCAATCATCTTGACGCGATTGCCGACCCCTTCCGTCTCGATCAACTGTTGGATCGTCGGTTTGAGTTTCCCGTCCCCGATCATGACGAGCGTGCCTTCTTTGAAGTCTTTCGCCGCGAGCACGAGCTGTTCGAGACCACGTCCCGCTTGAATGCCCCCTTGATACAAGAGGATCTTCTCGTCTTTCGGCAAATCGAGGAGTGCATGCAAGTCCTTACGGAGCGAGAAGTCGAGCGGACGGTAGAACGGATAGTTGTGGAGCACGTACGGATAGAATCCGTACAACTCTTCGTTGTGTGCCGCACGCGTATGGTTCTCGACCATCATCGTATCGACGAACGGCAAGAGCCAGCCCTCGAGGTTACTTTGAATATAGCCGTAACCCGTACGGTCCGTCTGTACCTCGTGCGAGTCGTAGACGATCCGACCTTTGTTGAACACTTTTCCAGCGAGGAGTGCCTGCGGGAGCGTGTTCAAATCGTTCGCATGGTAAAAGTCATACGATTTTTTCGTCGAAGCGAACACCATCTCGAGCATCGCACTCGCGTTGACGATTTGCTTACGCACTTGCGGCAACAAGACCGTCCCGATGGCCGCTCCGAGCGCGAGCATCGTGAACGGCGCAAGTAAGAACAACCCGGCACCGACGAGTCCCGCACCGATTTGGCGGGTCCGTTTCTCGCTCACCCATTGATACGTCTTCTTCGCGAACTTGAGCGCGTTGACGAGAATCGAAGGTTGACGCTTCACGCGGATGACGCGGAAGCCTTCCGGACGCATCTCTTCTTTTGAAAGCTCTTTATTTTTCGGATCTTGAAGCGCGATCAAATCGACTTCATAGCCTGCCTCGGCGAGTGCCGAGCACTCACGAAGGACGCGCGCATCATTCGTAAAATGGTTCCATACAAACATACATACTGACTTCATCGTGTTTCCTCCATCACTAACTGTTGTACGACTTGATCTAACACGTCGATATTCTCTTCCCAACATAAATTCTCTTTGACGTAACGAATCCCGTTCGCCCCGAGTGCCTCCCGTAAATCCGGTCGGTCGAGGAGCTTCCGTAGGATCCGCTCGATCTCATCGATGTCACGTTTCCGTGACACGTAGCCGACTTCCGCCGCTTCAATGACATTCGCCGCATGGCCTGACACTGCTGCGACAATCGGTTTGCCGACCGCCATATAGTCGATGAGTTTCCCAGGGATGACCGTATCAAACACTTCTTGCTCGATCAGACTGACGAATGCGACGTCCGCATTTTTAATTGCCTGAAACGCCTCTGTCCGTGGCATCGCCTCGAGGAACAAGAAGTTTTGGAAGCCACGGTCTTTGATCGTCTGTTTCAACTCTTCTTTCCGATAGCCGTAGCCGATCAATTTGAAGTGGACCCGTGGCTCGTCCCGGAATCGCTCGGCGAGTTCGAGTAACAACGACACATCTTGGGCAAGACCCATGTTCCCGGCGTATAAGATTTCCATCCGGTCGTCCGGTGGGATCGTCCGCTCGAGCGTGCGCTCCGCTTCCCGGATCGAGTTCGGCATGTAGTGAATCTTCTCGTTCGGCACACCGCGCTGACGAAGATAGCTGCGGAACCCTTCCGAGTTGATGATGACTTCATCGGCGACACGATACAGTCGTTTCTCCATCCAAAAAGCCGGCGTGAGCACCCAATCGTACTTGAAGACGCCGACACCTTTCACCGATTCTGGCCAAAGGTCACGGACGTCCAAGATGAACGGGACACGATACTTTCGTTTCGCATAAGCACCGACAAACGCCATAAAAAAAGAAGGGGTCGTCGCAAAGACGACGTCTGGCTTCAATTCGAGCTTACGGACTTCCCGGATCCCTTTGACCATCTGTTCGAGGAATAGGAAAAGACGACTGACCATGTTAGAAGTATGTTTCCGTTTCTTCGTGATGAGTCGCTTGATGAACGGTTGGTCGTTTAACTCCCGGTCGTTCCAGAAGCGGTCGTCCTGATACATATCAAAGCTCGGATACGAAGGGGCGGCCGTGATGACCTCGACTTCATACCCGCGCTGCTTCATCAAATGCGTAATGTTTTGCATCCGGTTGCCGGCACTGCCGATTTCCGGATAATAGTTTTGACACACCATAAGCATTGTTTTCAAAAATAACACACCTTACTGTTGATCAAGTTCGTCCACAAGCCGTTTCAATAGGGCATGGACGTCATCTTTTAAATCAGGATCGCTGAGCGCGTGGCAAATCGTCGTCTCGACGAACCCAATCGGCTCTCCGACGTCGTAACGTCGACCGTCAAATTCGTAGGCGAAGACCGTCTGCGCCTCATTCAAGCGTGCGATCGCATCCGTCAATTGAATCTCGCCCCCGGCTCCCGCCTCTTGTCCCGACAACGCCTCAAAGACGTCCGGTTTCAAGATGTAGCGACCGAGGATGGCGAAGTTCGACGGGGCCTCATCAATGGGCGGTTTCTCCACGAACGTCCGCACCGGGATGAGCTTCCCTTCGACGGCAAGCGGGTCAATTATACCATATCGGTTCGTCATTTCATACGGGACACGCTGCACCCCGATGATCGAACGTTCGTGGGCCTCATATTGGTCGATCAACTGCTTCGTCGCCGGCACGTCGGATTCGATGATATCGTCTCCGAGCAAGACGGCGAACGGCTCGTCTCCGATAAACTTCCGGGCGCACCAAATCGCATGACCGAGACCTTTTGGCTCCTGTTGGCGTATGTAGTGAATGTTCGCCAAATTCGAGGAATGTCGGACCGATTCGAGCAAGCGCGTCTTCCCTTTCGATTCGAGGTTCTGTTCCAGTTCGAGCGCACGGTCGAAATGGTCTTCAATCGCCCGTTTGTTCTTCCCCGTGACGATGATGATGTCCTCGATGCCTGAAGCGACGGCCTCCTCGACGATGAACTGGATGGTCGGCTTGTTGACAATCGGCAACATTTCTTTTGGCATGGCTTTCGTGGCAGGAAGGAAGCGGGTGCCGAGACCGGCGGCTGGGATGATGGCTTTACGTACTCGTGTCATAAGCATGGGCTCCTTTACTCGTTATGTAGAGAGTATACCCAAATTTTGTGCAAACTGACACAAAAGAGAGGTCATGACAATGTTGTCATGACCAATCGTCATTCCGGTGCGATTTGAGATAGTACCAAATGCCGAATCCAATGAGCAATACCAAGAAAAGAAATCCGAGCATCATCACGAAAATCGCCTCCCCATTCATGCTTCATTTTCTATATTCCCGCTTCAGATTGTTTCAGAACCACTTCTGTCCATGCGTTCGAATAAATCGAAGTTCCTCTTGGTAATGATCGTAATGTCCTTCGTCAATCATCTTTTGGAAGGCGACGTCTCCTTCCGCAGCTTTTCGTTTCATCAAGAGACAGAGCGCTTCAATCCGTCGTTGTAACATATCGAACAAGTCGACCTCCGCTTGCTCCCAACCATAGGCTTCGAGAAACAACGATACACGCTCTTTATAGATCGCATCGTCTCGATCGGCATCATAATAGATGACTTCCCCTGTTTCAGCTTGATGGCGACGACTGAGCGGAACGAACGTATAAAGGGCATAGACGATATCCCAAGCTCTCGGACCTGGCGCAGCCAAATCAAAGTCGATGATTCCTGCCACTTTTCCTTCATGGAAAATTGTATTGTAGACAGCGAAGTCGTTATGACAGATGACCTCTAACGGTTGTGGTGTGTGATCGATTGGCTCCCATTCGGATGTCCATTCAAAATCGATTGACGCATCATGCAGTCGTCTCATCAAGCGCGCGACGTCTTGAATCGCCTCATCAGCCCACATATAGGATTTAAGAGGATAGTCTGCCGTCTCCCCCTCGATATAAGTGAGCACCTCTCTTCTTGTTTCATCGATACCGACAAAGCGTGGCACGCCAGACAGTTGCTTCGCCTCCAAATGCTTTAAATAGCAATGGATGCGTTCACTCCCCACTTTTTGCGAACGATAGACGTAGTTCCCTTTTCGATGAACGATGGATACGTTCCCGCCACTCAACCTTTTTTCTTGTTCATTCGATTGGTCCATCCAATCTCCCCCTACTTTTTATCAGTCACGTTCAGTATACAACACGAGGTCTCAATGACTAAGAAGTTCGACACAGAGCGTTCGCGTCCGTCAAAGCGGTACCGTGACTCTTGCAGGAAAGCATCGGTGCCGCAAAGACGGATAGACGACCAATCAGCTTTTCCACCGTTGATTAAACGGATATTCCACACACAAAAAAACAGGCCCGCCGATTGGCGAGCCTGAAACAATCAATTATTTTTTGAGGTTGTAGAACGACTTGATACCGTCGTATTTCGCTACATCGCCGAGCATGTCTTCGATGCGGAGAAGTTGGTTGTATTTCGCGATACGGTCTGTACGTGAAAGTGAACCAGTTTTGATTTGTCCAGCGTTTGTCGCAACAGCGATGTCTGCGATTGTCGCGTCTTCTGTTTCACCAGAACGGTGTGAGACAACTGCTGTGTAACCAGCTTTTTTAGCCATTTCGATCGCGTCAAATGTTTCTGTGAGCGTACCGATTTGGTTAACTTTGATGAGGATCGAGTTTGCGATTCCTTTTTCGATACCTTCAGCAAGTTTAGATGTGTTCGTTACGAAGAGGTCATCCCCAACGAGTTGAACTTTGTGTCCGATTTTATCTGTGAGAAGCTTGTGGCCATCCCAGTCGTTTTCGTCACAACCATCTTCGATTGAGAGGATTGGGTACTTGTCAACGAGCTCAGCGTAGAAGTCTACAAGCTCAGCAGTTGTGAGTGACTTGCCTTCGCCAGCGAGTTCGTATTTACCAGTTGATTTATCGTAGAACTCAGAAGATGCAACGTCCATTGCGAGGTAGACGTCTTCACCTGGTTTGTAACCAGCTTTTTCGATCGCTTCAAGGATAACTGTGATCGCTTCTTCGTTAGACTTCAAGTTTGGTGCGAAACCACCTTCGTCACCGACAGCTGTGTTAAGACCCATACCAGAAAGAACTGATTTGAGGGCGTGGAATACTTCAGCACCCATGCGGAGCGCTTCACGGAATGTTGGCGCGCCGACAGGCATGATCATGAACTCTTGGAAGTCCACGTTGTTGTCCGCGTGCGAAC
Organism: Exiguobacterium sp. s132; assembly: GCF_018617235.1. GTDB lineage: Bacteria > Bacillota > Bacilli > Exiguobacteriales > Exiguobacteriaceae > Exiguobacterium > Exiguobacterium profundum. The sequence continues at coordinate 1,388,380 of NZ_JACSJU010000001.1, forward strand.
CACCGTTGATGATGTTCATCATTGGTGTTGGAAGTGTCTTCGCGTTGAATCCACCGAGGTATGTGTAAAGTGGGAGACCGAGCTCATCTGCTGCTGCGTGAGCTGCTGCCATTGACACACCGAGGATTGCGTTAGCACCAAGTTTCGCTTTGTTTGGCGTACCGTCGAGTTCGATCATTTTCGCATCGATTGCGTTTTGGTCGAATACATCGTAGCCGATAAGTTCTGGTGCGATCGTGTCGTTCACGTTCGCAACTGCTTTCAAGACACCTTTACCGAGGTAACGTGACTTGTCGCCATCGCGAAGCTCAACTGCTTCGTGCTCACCTGTTGATGCGCCTGATGGGACGAGGGCACGGCCGAAACCGCCGTCTTCTGTGAAGACTTCTACTTCTACTGATGGGTTACCGCGTGAATCTAAAATCTCGCGTGCGTAAATTTCTGTAATCATTGACATGAAAAATCGCTCCTTTTCGTTTGAAAAATAGTTGTATTATTTTGTAACGATTGACGAACCAGTCATTTCAGCTGGTTGCTCTCCACCGAGAAGGTGAAGAAGCGTTGGGGCGAGGTCGCAAAGCGCGCCTTCGAGAACTGGTTTCAGTTCGACTCCCTCTTTTGTGACGATACATGGAACAGGTTCCGTCGTGTGCGCCGTCATCGGCGAGCCATCCGGGTTCGTGACGATGTCCGCGTTCCCGTGGTCCGCTGTGATGATGGCCGCTCCACCTTTAGCAAGTAATGCGTCCACTACTTTACCGAGGCATTCGTCGACCGCTTCGATCGCTTTCTTCGTCGGCTCAAGCTTCCCTGAGTGACCAACCATATCCGGGTTTGCGAAGTTGATGATGTATGCATCATACTCATCTGACTCGATACGCTCGAGCAAACCGTCCGTGAGCTCATATGCGCTCATTTCTGGTTGCAAGTCGTACGTCGCGACTTTCGGTGAAGGGACAAGGAGACGATCCTCACCTTCAAATGGTTGTTCTTTTTGTCCGTTCAAGAAGAACGTGACGTGTGGGTATTTCTCTGTTTCTGCGGCACGGAGTTGTTTGTATCCTTGCGCAGAGAGTGTTTCCCCGAGTGTGTTTTTCAAATCTTCCGGTGGGAACACGATATCCGTGTCGACCTCATCCGAGAACTTTGTCATCGAGACGAGCAAGATGTTCTCTGGATGTTTGCTTGAGAGTTCGAAGCCTTTGAAGCCTGTTTTCTCTTTGAACACTTTTGCGAGTTGGATCGCCCGGTCCGGTCGGAAGTTGAAGAACATGATGGCATCGTTGTCCTGGATTGTCGCGACCGGCTTGCCATCTTTTTCGATGACAGTTGGTAACACAAACTCATCCGTCAAATCGTTCTCGTAAGACTTCTGGAGAACTTCGACTGGATCCGTGCCAACTTCGCCTTTACCGTTTACGAGGACGTCGTATACTTTCTCGACGCGCTCCCAACGGTTGTCGCGGTCCATGGCATAGTAGCGACCAGACACGCTAGCGACTTGACCGACACCGAGTTCAGCAAGCTTTTCTTCTGTTTCCTTGAGGAAACCAGCTCCTGATTTCGGATCACAGTCACGACCGTCCGTGAACGCGTGAATGTACACTTTTTCGATGCCGTGGAGTTTTGCGAACTCAACGATGGCAAACATGTGATTGATGTGCGAGTGAATCCCGCCATCTGATACGAGACCCATGATATGGAGGCTCGAATCATGTTTCTTCACATGACCTGCCAAATGGTTCATCGCCTGACGGTCGAATAATGAACGGTCTTTGATTGCGTTGTTCACGCGTGAGAGTGACTGATAGACGACTCGGCCGGCACCGATGTTCAAGTGACCGACTTCTGAGTTCCCCATCTGTCCTTCCGGAAGACCGACGTACTCGCCTTTTGCGTTTAAGAGCGTATGTGGATACTGCTCCCAGTAGCGATCGAAGTTCGGTTTGTTCGCAGCCATGACTGCGTTTCCGAACGATTCGTCACGCATCCCGAAACCATCTAAAATGATGAGTGCGACTGGTCTAGCCATTTAAATCGCCTCCAACAATTTGAGGAACGAAGCGGCTTCAAGTGAAGCACCGCCGACGAGTGCGCCGTCGATATCTTCCTGTGCCATATACTCTTTGATGTTCTCTGGTTTTACAGATCCACCGTACTGGATGCGTACTGCAGCCGCTACGTCTTCACCGTAAAGACCTTTCACCACGTCGCGAACATATTTACAAGAGCTTTGTGCGTCTGCTTCGTCCGCTGATTTCCCTGTACCGATTGCCCAAACTGGCTCATACGCAATGACGAGTTGTTTGACTTGGTCAGCAGAAAGGTCAGCGAGACCGCCTTCGACTTGTGTTTTGATGACTTCTTCGAACTTGTCGCCTTCGCGCTCCTCGAGTGTTTCACCGACACAAACGATTGGCGTAAGACCGTGTTCGAACGCTTTTTTCGTTTTGCTGTTGATGAACGCATCCGACTCACCGAAGTACTCGCGACGTTCTGAGTGACCGAGGATGACGTAAGTCACGCCGAGGTCAGCGACCATCACTGGGCTGATTTCGCCAGTGTAGGCACCGCTATCTTTGTCGTACATGTTTTGTGCACCGAGCTTCAAGTTTGACCCTTTAGCTGCTTCTACCATCGGTGCGAGGAAAAGTGCCGGAGCACCAATCGCTGCATCTACTTTGTCAGTAGATGGGATGTTGTTTTTTACTTCCTCAACGAAAGCAACAGCTTCCGAGAGTGTTTTGTTCATTTTCCAGTTACCTGCAATAATCGGTTTACGCATCGATAACCCTCCTCTAAATTACTTGTCGTTCAACGCCTCGACACCTGGAAGTTTTTTGCCTTCCATGAATTCGAGTGACGCGCCGCCACCAGTTGAGATGTGACTCATCTTGTCAGCAAGACCAAACTTGGCTGCCGCAGCGGCTGAGTCACCACCACCGATGATTGAGTATGCATCGCTGTCTGCAAGCGCTTGAGCGACACCTTTCGTTCCGTTTGCGTATTTATCGAGTTCGAATACGCCCATCGGTCCGTTCCATACGACAAGTTTCGATTCGCGAATCGCGTCCGCGTAAAGTTCGACTGTCTTCGGTCCGATATCGAGACCCATGTGATCCGCTGGGATCGAGTCGATATCGACTGGGCCGACATACGTTTCTTCGCCGAATTCTTTTGTGATGACGCAGTCGACAGGCATCAAGAATTTCACGCCTTTGTCTTCTGCTTTCTTCATGAATTGACGAGCGAGGTCAAGCTTATCCTCTTCAAGGAGTGACGTTCCGACTTCGTGCCCGAGTGCTTTCGAGAACGTGTACGAGAGTCCGCCACCGATGATGAGTGTGTCAACGATGTCAAGAAGGTGGTCGATGACCCCAATCTTATCCGCTACTTTCGACCCGCCGATAATCGCCGTGAACGGACGGTCTGGGTTTGAAAGAGCTTTACCGAGAACTTCAAGTTCTTTTTCCATCAAGAGACCAGCAACGGCTGTGTCCACGTGGTGCGCAATCCCTTCAGTTGAAGCGTGTGCACGGTGAGCCGCGCCGAACGCGTCGTTGACGTATACGTCAGCAAGTGCTGCGAATCCTTTTGCAAGTTCAGGGTCGTTTTTCGTTTCACCTGGGTAGAAACGAACGTTCTCTAAAACGACGACATCGCCTTCAGAGAGGTTAGCGACCGCTTCTTCTGCGACCGGACCGTATGCTTCTTCGACGAGCGGTACATCTTTTCCGAGGAGTTCAGCGAGACGCTTCGCTACTGGAGCAAGTGAGAACTCAGGGTTCTTCTCGCCTTTTGGACGGCCGAGGTGGCTCGCAAGGACGAGTTTCGCACCACCGTCAAGCAAGTGCTTGATCGTTGGAAGTGCGGCTTGGATCCGAGTTTCGTCTTGGATGACGCCATCTTTGAGTGGAACGTTGAAGTCAACGCGGCAAAAGACGCGTTTCCCTTTTACATCGATGTCACGAATAGACTGTTTGTTCATAACTTTCGCCTCCATATGTCGTGCGTGTCATTTCATAAATAGAGCGGAGAACAATCTCTTGTTTCCGCTCCTATTTGATTCTATTTAGTTCACGAAATTACTTCGCGATGTTAGCGAAGTGCTTAACTGTGCGAACCAATTGTGCAGTGTAAGACATTTCGTTGTCGTACCAAGAAACTGTTTTAACGAGTTGCTTGTCGCCAACTGTCATGACTTTCGTTTGAGTCGCGTCGAAGAGTGAACCGTATGTGATTCCAACGATGTCAGAAGAAACGATTTCGTCTTCAGTGTAACCGAATGACTCGTTCGCTGCTGCTTTCATTGCTGCGTTTACTTCGTCAACAGATACTTGCTTGTCAAGTACAGTTACGAGCTCAGTGAGTGAACCTGTAGCAACTGGTACACGTTGTGCAGCACCGTCAAGTTTTCCTTGAAGTTCAGGGATTACGAGACCGATTGCTTTCGCAGCACCTGTTGTGTTAGGAACGATGTTCGCTGCAGCTGCACGCGCACGACGGAAGTCACCTTTCGGGTGTGGAGCGTCAAGCGTGTTTTGGTCGCCAGTGTAAGCGTGGATTGTCGTCATGAGACCTTCAACGATTCCGAACTGGTCTTGAAGTACTTTAGCCATTGGCGCCAAGCAGTTTGTTGTACAAGAAGCACCTGAGATAACTGTTTCAGTACCATCGAGGATGTCGTGGTTTGTGTTGTAAACAACAGTTTTCATGTCACCTGTAGCAGGAGCCGAGATAACAACTTTCTTCGCGCCAGCTTTCAAGTGAAGCTCAGCTTTTTCTTTTGAAGTGAAGAATCCAGTACATTCGAGAACGATGTCTACACCGAGGTCTCCCCATGGAAGTTCTTCAGGGTTACGGTTAGCAAGCGTGATAACTTTCTCTCCGTTTACGAGGAAGTGATCGTCGTGTACTTCAACTTCTCCGTCGAAACGACCTTGAGTCGTGTCATACTTGAGAAGGTGCGCAAGCATCTTCGTGTCTGTCAAGTCGTTGATTGCAACAACTTCGATTCCTTCGTTTTTGATGATCTCGCGGAATGCCAAACGACCGATACGTCCAAATCCGTTAATACCAACTTTTACTGCCATGTTAATTTCCTCCTTAGGGTAGAAGCTATTTATTGAAGAGCCAACGGGGGGTCAACTCTTTAATAACAAGTTAATAATTCTTTCGCCGCACCTTCGTCTGTGACGAGGATGATGTTCGACGTGTGTTTCGCATAAGCGGCGATTGCCTGTGCCTTCGATTTTCCTCCGGCAACCGCGATGACGGCATCCATGTCATCCAGCTCTTCGAGTTGGATTCCAACCGTCTTGACGCGATGGACGATCTCACCTTCAGCATTGAAATAATATCCGAATGCCTCGGCGACGGCGTCATGCCGTTCAATCATCCGCAAATGCTCCGGTGATGCGTGACGGCGCTTTGCCATCGTTTCTGCCTCACCAATTCCATGTACCACAATTCGCGCCGCTCTAATCATTTCCAACACATTTTTGATGCTAGGTTCCTCCACCATCCGGTCGAACGTTTCTTGTGATACTTCATCCGGAATATGTAGAAGATGATAGTCTGCGTGGGCCCGGTCCGCCATGCGTGAACAGACGGTGTTCGCCTGAAGTTCAAGCGTTTCGCCGAGACCTCCGCGTGCGGGCACGAAATGCATCGGGCGTTCTTTTTTATCGGGCGACATCATCGCCGCGACCGATGCCATCGTCGTTCCTCCCGTTACCGCAATCACATTATCATCCGGTGCGAGCCGCGCTTTTAGTTGCGTGACCGCCGCCCGTCCGATATCGCGTTGGACCCAGAATGTCTCATCCGAGTCACCCGGTACGATGACGACTTGGCGAACCCCTAATTTCTCTTCGAGCTCTCTTGCCACTTCTGAGATCCCAAGAAGTTCACCCATGATCTCGTGCAAGTCTCGTAAGACGTTTCGTCCCGTCTCACTGAGGGAAATTCCTTGAGTAGCGACGTAAAGAAGACCTTGATCTTTCAAAAAGTCGACTTCTCGTCTGAGTACCCGTTCGGTCAGTCCCAAGCTCGTTGCGAGTGTCCTGCGGCCAATCGGCTGCATCAAGCGGACATAATGTAAGATATCGTAACGATGTCGGAGCGTATCGAGCAGGTCAGGGACAATTTGCTTCTGAACGTGAATCAGTTGCTGGATCATGCTCATACCCCCTCGACTTTCAGTGTGGACAACTTTTGTCCCACTTTTTTATTTGCGTCCCACCGCTACGAGTTCATCTTATCAATCACTTTTCCGTCTGGCAACCCCTTCAAACGTTTTTTTTCGATGTAAGCGTATACTTAACAAAATCTTCAACTTTGTTGTCATCATATCGCCCTTGACTGATGACTACACCTTCATGTATGAGAACGGGGATTTCAAAGAGGTACTTTGCCTCGAGCACCTCATCCCCGGTGATGTCGATCTGTTCGAGTTCAATCGGGTAATCTTCCTGTAACCATTCGAGCATGACGACCGCCTCGTCACATAGTGAGCAATTGTCACGTTTATATAAAGTAAGTTTCATTTTCGTCATCCCTTCCATACCTGTCGCTCGCGCTCGCGCGAATTACCGAATCCAAGCTCTTCCCGATAGTTCGTCACCGTCCGCCGGGTCACTTGATAACCGTATCGAATCAATTCATTCGCAAGCGCCTGATCACTTTGTGGTGCCTTCTCTCGTTGAATCAGTTCTGCGAGTGCCCGTTTAATCATAAATGGCGAATGCCCGCGACTTGTAGACCGAACAAAAAAGTGTCGCCATTCCATGATGCCACTCTCGGTCTTGGCGAACTTCCCTTGGATGGCTCGTCCGACCGTCGATTCATGTTTTCCGATGAGCTGCGCGACCGTACGTCGGGTCAACGGATTAAGGACAAGTTCCCCTTTGAGCCACTCGGTCTGACGTGCTTCAATGATTGACCAAATCTCACGCAGCGTTTCGTTCCGCATCGAAAGGGACGTCATCCACCATTTCGCCTCACGGTCATTCCCGACACGCGTCTCGTCGAGTTCCGGACTAAGCCACGTCGTGACGAGTGTCCCCTCTTCATAGCGTACCTCGACTTCCGGAAACACGTGACCCGTTTCTTCATATAATAGAGGACGTTTCGGAAGTGTCGCGACGATTCGTTCGAGTCTTGCCAATTCCTCCTCTGAAATAGCAAGAGCAGTCGTCATCTGTTGAGGACTCACCCCACTCTCAATCGCTTCGAATACATCGACGATGCGAGGGTCCTCATGTTCGATCGCATGTCGATATTGACACTCCCGTTCTGTTCTCGCCCCGATCCCCGTCGGTTCAAGAAATAAAAGCGCCTGCCTCGCCTGTTCGATTCGAGTGACGTCGACACCGAGTCGTGTCGCCAACACCTCGTTCGCATCCGGCAATAATCCCCGATGGTCGAGCAAGAGGACGAGTTGTCGTCGCAACACTTTCTCATCCTCACTGCCGCTACCCTCATGAATCTGTGTGAACAGCTTCTCCTCAAACGAGCTCGCCGCATCTGCAATCCAATCGATGCTCCCGCTCCCGATTTGAATGTTCGTGTTATGTCGTGCAAGACGCGCAAGCCGGAATGCGAGCGCAAGACGGTCCGCCTCAAGGACCGGTAACCGCTGCACGAGGTCTTGCGTCATCTGTTGTTGCTGGATTTGTTTTTGCTCCTGCCGTTGCATCGTTCTCCCCCCTCTTTTCTATTGTATCGAACCCGCTTCCGTCGCGCTCAAAAAAGCTATGTGAACAGGATTGCTTTTTCAATAAAACAAATGTATAATAAATTCGTGTCACAGATATGCACCCGTAGCTCAGGGGATAGAGCACTGGTTTCCGGTGCCAGGTGTCGGGAGTTCGAATCTCTCCGGGTGTATCAGATGTAGAGGTCAGGCAGATTGCCTGGCCTCTTTTTCGTTTTACGATAAGAAAATCGTGGAATAGGTGAAAAACGATGACTATCGTTTGACCATCATTGACTATACAGGTATGATGAAATTACAACCTACATAAAGGAGGCAGATTCAATGTTAATTCCAACAGTTATCGAACAGACAGGCCGTGGGGAGCGCGCGTATGACATCTACTCACGCTTGCTTAAAGACCGCATCATCCTTCTCGGAAGTGCGATTGACGACAACGTCGCGAACTCAATCGTTGCACAGCTCCTCTTCCTTGCGGCTGAGGACCCAGAAAAGGACATCTCACTCTACATCAACAGCCCAGGTGGTTCGATCACAGCGGGTATGGCGATCTATGACACGATGAACTTCATCAAGCCGAACGTGTCGACGATTTGTATCGGAATGGCTGCATCGATGGGTGCCTTCTTGCTCCAAGCCGGTGAAAAAGGGAAACGCTTCGCATTACCGAACGCAGAAATCATGATTCACCAACCGCTCGGCGGCACACAAGGCCAAGCGTCAGACATCAAGATTCACGCAGAACGCATCATCAAGATGCGCGAGAAGTTGAACCAAATCATGGCAGAAAACACTGGACAGCCACTTGAAGTCATCGAGCGCGATACAGAGCGTGACTACTTCATGGCAGCTGACCAAGCGAAAGACTACGGTCTCATCGACAAAGTCATGACACGTTAATTTTCCGAAAGACACACAATCCTAATTGGATGTGTGTCTTTTTTATTGACTTCTGAAACCTGCAAGTTAAAAAGATATTGACCCTATTTTCTGAATAAGAGACCTATAATAAATAGGAATATATAGATAATGTAGACCAAATTGGGAGGTTTATTTTGAAAAAATTATTACATTTCAGTTCAATTATTCCGTTTGATGATTCGGATAATCATGCTTCATTACCGGAATATTGGATGCATTCACCTGAAGCCATATGTGCTCTTACTAAAGATGATGAAATTTGGTTCGTCAACCCTTCGTTCGAAAAGTTGCTTTCAGAATCCATCGAAGAATTTGTTGAAATACTGTCAAACGAATTGGATCCTTTTGCGGAATCCATGACTTCGTTACACGATGGGATTCAAGTTCGTCTTCAACCGTCGAATCGTCTATTTCAATTGATGCCCGTCCCTATTTCTGTTCACCCTGAGATTACCTTGGTGTTCTCGGTGATAGAGCGAACATATGAAAATGAGCTCGCACAAGAACGCATGCGCTTTGATGCTTATCGTCAAGTCTTCGGCGACATTCACGGTCTCGCCCTCTTTGAGTTCAATTTAGAGACTCACTATTTCGAGACATTTGGATCATTGAAAGATATGTTCGGACTTAGCACTATTTCATCGGATACACATACACCGCTACTCTTCAAACAGTTACTCCATCCAGATGATTTAAATGTGTATTTAAAGATTCTTGGTGAGTTGATGATCGACCCTGAGATTGAGATGCGGGAGTCTGTTGTTCGAATCTTTCATTTAGAAGAATCGCAATACCACCATTATGTCGTACGTAGCCATTTATCTATGGATCGAAAACTACTTACATGCGCGGTGATGGATCAATCGGTCTACCAAACTGACAATGAGAAGATTGAGAAATTCAATCAGTTTATCGAAGCCGGGATGATGGAGTTTGATTTTCAGAGCGATACGTTCCAACACGTTTCTCCTGGCCTATTCCGTATGATTGGATTTGAGATTGAGCCTTCTGATATCACGCTCGAATTTTGGAAGCAGTTTCTTCATCCAGAAGATTTGGAACGACTCACCTCATCACGTCATGAGACGTTACAAGGAGAATCCGCTACTTACATATATCGTGTTTATGTAAAGGATGAATTGAAGTGGGTGGAAGAAAAGCGTGAACCTATCTGGGATCAGAATAAAAATGTAACCGGTTACCGCTCCTATTTGAAAAATATTACGCGACTGCAAGAACAGGAGCAAGAAATCACCACATTACGGACAGTGGACCCGATTACGGGAATTGCCAATCGAGATACGTTAAAGACACATATCGAAGAACTATTAGAAGAGGCGCAATCCGTCACGATGATTGGAATTTCCTTCAATCACTATGCGGAGGTCAAACAAACACTAGGCTTTGAATTAGCGGATGAATGGAATGCCGTAACGATTGGCACGCTCCAACCTTACGTTCCTGATGATGCCTTATTAGCTGTCATTCATGAAGATTTATATTGCATTGTGATTCCTAGTTATTGGACCGATGAGAGAGTCCGGCGTTTCGGTGAAAAGTTGACCACCTTGTCCGAACGCGCTTACAGCATCAGTGAGTATGAAATCTTCCCACACGTTTCCGTCGGTGTCTGTCGCTCCCCACATGACGGGATGACAGCGAACGAACTGATTGCCCATACCGTTCAGGTGACAAATCACGCTTACACACAGGGACATTCCAATCTGGCGTTCTATTCATCGAGCGTTGACTTGCCATCCTTGCGTCGCTATACGTTGATCAATGATTTACGCACCGCCATCAAAAATAGGGAGCTGTTTGTTGTCTATCAACCGAAAGTCCATGCATGGACCGGTGAAATTGTTGGCGCTGAGGCACTGATGCGCTGGACACATCCAACTTGGGGACCCATCTCACCTGCTGAATTTATTCCGTTGATTGAGCACAACCAACAGATTGTGGAATTGACGGACTTTTTAATCGAGGAAGTCTGTCGATTTATGAATCAGCTTCCGACATGCATCCCGATTTCAATAAACATTCCGGCTTCCTATTTCTATCTAGATAACTACATGCAACAAATTCAACAATCCTATACGAGACACAACATCCTACCTCATTATTTAGAAATTGAAATTCCAGAATCAACGCTATTGGAGAACCGAGATCGAATGAAGTCCGTGTTTGAGACATTGAATGCATTCGGTATCACCGTGTCATTTGACGACTTCGGTACCGGTTATTCTTCACTCGCGTACGTACAGGATTATAATGTCCAAATCATGAAGGTCGACCGAATTTTCGCACACGGCATTCATCAAAATGTGAAGTCACAAGCCATCGTCCGTAGCTTGATGTATATCGCAAAAGAATTTGGTATGGATATCGTCGTAGAAGGTGTCGAATGTTTCCGTGATTTGAACTGGCTGCGGGACCATGGCGTCCAAACGATTCAAGGTTATCTCTTCAGTCCACCGGTCGAGAGCGAGCAGATGATTCGTCTCCTTGATCAAACGTATTTACCTCCGACAGAAGTGAGTTCACTCGAAGGTCACACGATGTTGATTCCCGTTCAAATGATTTTTTCTCGCATCCAATCGTTCACGTCCGATTTGGGTCGAGCACCTGCTCTAGTGTCAATGGAAGATCGTAAGTCGTTCAAATTATATACGACCTTGTTTTTACCGCCGAACGATTTTTTACAGTTCTCCATTCTGATGAAATCGCAGGACCAACCGATTCCTGTCAACATCATCGGAACTCCCGACTTCGAGGACGGGATTTACACATATGAATTAGAGCCAATTGAACAGAGTTTACTAGAGGGCGCTACTGAGCACGCCTTCCATCTCACTCCGGAGCAAGCTAAAAATACGTTACATCTCCATCATTTTCTCTAAAAAAAGAACGCATCGATGGATGCGTTCTTTTTTCTATTCGATGGGCATCCAAATCTCAATGATGTCGTCCGCTCCACCTTGCCCGTGAATATAACGCTCGAAGTCGACCGCGTCTCGTAGCGTCACATCTGGAACGTTTACTAGCTGCTCATACGTAGACGGAATCATCGGGATGCCTCCCTCCACCGTCGCGACGATATAGTTCCCTTTCGTCAGTTCGACACTTCGAGCACTTTCTCCCGACACCGGCTTCGTCATCCCCGCGACATAACCGTTCTCCTGCGGGAGACAGACCCCGTACGACTCGTCTGTCGTCAATTCTGGTTGAAGCTTGGCCCACATGTTCGGGATCTCCTCTAACGTACCACCATATCCATAGACGGAAATGGCTTCATTCAACATCTCATATCGAATCTTCATGTCGTTCCCTCCTGATTGCATCAATCGAATCTGCCTCTCGATTCGATGAAGTCGTTCGATTTCTGCCTGGACTTCATCCAATCGTGTTTCTAGTAATGTATCAACCGGTAGACCCGATTGAATTTGTTCTAGACGGAGTCCAATTTGACGTAATCGTTTGATTTCACTTAACCGTCGAATCTCTTCCATCCCGTACATTCGATACTGATTCTCGGTCCGCGTCGGGCGGACCAATCCGCGCGCTTCATAAAATTTGATCGCCTTGACCGACAATCCGGTCACATGGGCGACTCTTCCGATTGGAATCACGGTTTCCCCACCTCCTACTTTCACTGTACAGTCGCCCCTTAGAGGCAGGTCAATCATTAGTTTTCAGGGACCCGGACACCGAAGACGTATCGGCTATCTCCTTGCGACCACTCTCCGCCGACTTCATAGAGATAGATGCCCGGCTCATCCGGAACGACAAGTTCGGAAGGGACGAGTTCTCCATCCTCGATTCGATTGAAACTCGATGTCATCGGTTCTGCATGATAGACGACATCGATCCGGTCTCCCGGTTTGACAGTGATCAGTTGAAGATCGTCCGCTTCCGGTAGTCCGTAATCGGCGCATGTCGCTTGAGTGCCGGTCTCCCAACAGTACGTTGATTGTTCCACTTCTGCCGATACCGAACCAACCCGAATCGTTGGAAGCGGCGGCTTGACACTGTCCTCTCCATCCCCAAATAAGGTCATGGCGAAATAAACGATTCCCGCCCCGACAAGTACAAACAGTAAGATCATCCACACACGTCGATTTCGTTTCACGGTCTCATCTCCTTTCTTCACTAGTTCCCTGTCACGAGATAAAATCCCTACTCTAACAAAAAAAGACCCACTTTCGTGAGTCTTGTGCGTCATTTCGGGCGACGCAGTCCTTTCATCATATAACCGCCTTTGAAGTCGATTGGGTCAAATGCGACGAGGAACGCTTTCGGTTCATGCTTCTCGACGAGTTCACGCAGTTCTTTCATCCGGGTACGGGCCGCCAATACGTCAAGACGGTAACGGACCCCGTCACGTCCTTGCCCTTGATAATGCGTAACTCCATATCCGTTGTCACGCATCTGTTGGATGAGTTCCGCTGGATATTCTTTCGTATGGACTTGAATCATGTTGTAACCGATGGCGAGTTTTCGTTCGACGAAACCGCCAAGTAAGATTCCGAGCCCGAAGCCGACCGCATACACGATCATACCGACCGTCGTCAGATCCTGGAACACGATGCCGAGCGCAAAAATATAGATTAGCGTTTCTAACGTTCCGAATAGACCGGCGATGACGGTCTTCCCTTTCACGAGCATGATCGTCCGGAGCGTTAACACCGGAACGTAGATTAGTTGTAGCAGTAGGATGAGTAAGATTTGACCCATTTGATCGACCTCCGTTCCAATTCATTATCACCACTATTCCAAATTTCTGAAAGAGATGCAACTAAAAAAGGCTGACCGGAGTCAACCTTTCACTTAGTTATCTAGATTCTTTACGCTCGTGAGCAACTCGTAGTCTTTACGAATGACTTCGTAGATTGCGTTCTTGTCCCCGTTCAACAACTCTTCCGCACGAAGCTGGTTCAAGAAGAGGCTTGTAGCGAACGTGACGAGTGCACTTTTCGGAATTCCGATTTCTTTAGCACGCTCTGTGATGACCTGGTCGAGCTTAGCGTCAATCGTGAGCGATAATCTTTTCTTTTCATTCGACATAATGATGAAGCTCCTTTTACTCGCTTTTCATAAAACCTATACACAATTGCTTATTATATAGGAAGAATGGTTTTGGCGCAACCGCATCACGAGGATGCGATCTCATCGCCGCTGCGCACGCGCTCGGCAATCTGGTCAATTTTACGAAGTCTATGGTTGATTCCTGACTTCGAGATCGGACCGGACTCGAGCATCTCCCCGAGCTCCTGTAACGAGACGTCTTGATGCGTGACGCGCAGTTCGGCGATTTCCCGCAATTTTTTCGGTAAGACGTCGAGTCCGACCGTCCGTTCCAAGAACTTGATGTTCTCGACTTGGCGCAATGCCGCACCGACCGTCTTGTTCAAGTTGGCCGTCTCACAGTTGACGAGACGGTTGACGGAGTTTCGCATATCTTTGATGATTCGTGCGTCTTCGAACTCCAACATACCCCGGGTCGCCCCGATCAACTTGAGGAAGTCCGAAATCTTTTCACTTTCTTTCATATACAGGATATGCCCTTTTTTCCGTTCGAGCGTCTTCGCATTCAACTCAAACCGGTTCGCCAAATCACGTAGTGCCTGGTTATGGTTTTCGTACAAGCTATAGATTTCGAGGTGGTACGAGGACGTTTTCGGATGGTTGATTGACCCGCCTGCGAGGAAGGCGCCACGCAAGTAAGCGCGTGCTAAGTTCTCGTCCCCCGTCATATCCGAGTTCAGTGTCCGAATCATCTCGTAATTCTCTCCGAGGATCTCAAGATCCCGAAGCATCGTTTCCGCATGCTGTGACACTCGGACGATGTAGACGTTGTTCTTTTTCAAACGCATTTTCTTCCGTACGAACAAGTCTAACGGATGGTCGTAAAGGCGTTTCATCAACGAGTAAATCCGCCGGGCGATCGAGGCGTTCTCCGTCGAGACATCTAAGGTCATACCTCGTCCAAGGGCGAGCGAGATGACCCCGTTCATCCGAACGAGTGCCGACAGTTCCGCTTTCGCTTCCGTGTCGGTCACTTCGAGTTGTGTCAATTCTTTCTTCACATCTGAGGCAAAGCTCATCGAGTCCCCCTCCTTTCTATCTTTCCAACAATCTTTATTTCAGTTCCAATTCTTGAAATGAGCGCGGCTTCTTGATGCGGAGTACCCGCTGCATGACGAGTCCGGCGATTGCGTCGGAATCATGACGGATATACTCCCGATTATAGTCGACGATGTCCCCAGCGAGAACGTTCGTGCCATAGTTCCGGAGCTTCTTCCGATCGAAACGGACCTCTTCCGATCCATCCTCACGGTAACGCTCCAAATACTCTTCTTCAATCGGTTCGTTGTTGACGACAATCGTGTCAATCGATGCCTTCCCAAGGTACGACTCGATGACTTTCAAGTGTTTCATCGCGTCATAGCCTTTCGTCTCACCTGGTTGCGTCATCACGTTACAAATATAGACGACCGGGACTTTCGATCGGATGATGGCTTCCCGTACAGCTGGGATAAGCAAGTTCGGGATGATACTCGTATAGAGACTCCCTGGACCGAGCACGATGACATCTGCCTCTTCAATCGCCTCGACGACGCCCGGGGCCGGTTCAATGCCTTCTTCGAGTAAAAACATCCGTTTGATCGGTTGCTCATGAAGAGGGATCTTGGATTCCCCTTGGACGATGGTGCCGTCCTCAAACTCGGCTGCGAGGGTCATGAGCGTCTCAGTCACCGGCAATACTTTTCCTTGTGCGTTCAAGAGCTGCGACATGACATCGATCGCTTTGACAAACGAGCCTTCGCAGATGTGGGTCGCCGCCGTGAGCATCAAGTTTCCAAGGGAATGCCCTTCTAAACCAAATCCCGTATCGAAGCGGTATTGTAAAATCTTATCCATTAACGGTTCGACTTCCGACAATGCCAAGATGACATTACGGATATCGCCCGGAGGCAACATATGAAACTCGTCACGAAGACGTCCCGAGCTCCCCCCGTCGTCCCCGACCGTGACGATTGCCGTGATATCGAGTGGATAATGTTTCAACCCACGAACGAGAGTGGACAATCCTGTCCCTCCCCCGATAGCGACTACTTTCCGATCTCGTCTCATGTCACTTCTCCTTCGTCGCGTGAGCGAGGTCTCGGTGGACCGTCTTCACGTTATAACGTTCAGCAAAGTGCTCCGACACTTTCTCAGCGAAGGTAATCGACCGATGCTTCCCACCGGTGCAACCGAATGCCACGACGACTTGCGTCTTGCCTTCCCGTTTATATTGCGGGAGAAGGAACTCGAGCATGTCGATCAACTTTTTATAAAATGCTCGTGCCTCCGGATGAGACATGACGTATTCCTGTACTTCTGTCGTCTGACCCGTGAGTGGACGGAGCTCAGGGATATAGAATGGGTTCGTGATGAAGCGAACGTCGAACAACAAGTCGATATCGAGCGGAACCCCATGTTTGAAACCGAATGACATGAAGTTGACTGTGAACGGGATCCGTTCTTCATTGAATTGTTGGAGGATGCGGTCCTTCAACATCTGAGGCTTCAATTCGCTCGTATCATACAGCGTGTGAGCCCGATCACGGAAACCTTCTAACAGTTCGCGCTCCATCTTGATGCCGACAAGTGGCGCATCTTCCGGTGCGAGCGGATGGGACCGTCGCGTCTCTTTATAACGGCGAACGAGCACGTCGTCCCGCGTCTCTAAATACAACAGGTGCGGATGCACATTCTTTTTTTCCAAATCGTCGATGACGATGAATAAGCTATCGATAAAGTCTCGTGTCCGCGTATCGATGGCGACCGCGATTTTCGGTCGGACCGAGCTGATGACATCAATCAATTGTGGCAAGAGCACCGGTGGCAAGTTGTCGACACAAAAATAGCCGAGGTCCTCGAAACTATTCATGGCGACCGACTTCCCAGCCCCGCTCATCCCACTGATGATGATCAATTCTTCTAATCCTTTAAAGTCTTCCATCTCGCTGACGCCCCCTTAAAATTGACAACCGAGCCGTGTGTGTAGCTCTTTCCATCTAGTATAACGAACGTCCGAAAAAAAGAGAAGGACCGCGGTTCCCCGCAGTCCTACCTTCTTGAATCATGCGTTTTGTTCTTGCAACGATTCGAGGAGCCCCTCGATGAAGTGTTGAGCATTCTGAGCGGCAATCGACCCGTCGTTCGTCGCTGTGACGACTTGACGGAGCGTTTTCTCACGGACGTCACCGGCCGCGAAAATCCCTGGGATATTCGTTTCCATCGCCTCGTTCGTGACGATGTAACCTTGTTCGTTCGTGATGCCGAGGTCTTGAACGAATCCTGTAATCGGGTTCATCCCGATATAGATGAAGACGCCGTCAATCTCGTGGTCTGTCTCTGTCCCGTCAACTGTGCTGACGAGACGAGCTCCACCGACTTTCCCGTCTTTCTCTGTGATTTCTTTCAATGTGTGGTTCCAAATGAAATCGATTTTCTCATTGTCGAACGCACGTTTTTGAAGAATCTTCTGAGCGCGAAGCTCATCGCGACGGTGAACGATCGTCACCTTGTTCGCAAAGCGTGTCAAGAAGACACCTTCTTCAACAGCCGAGTCGCCACCGCCGATGACGAACAAATCTTTCCCTTTGAAGAACGCTCCGTCACATACCGCACAGTACGATACGCCACGGCCACCGAGTTCTTCTTCTCCCGGTACGCCGATTTTCTTATACTGAGCACCAGAGGCGAGGATGATTGCACGTGCTTTATAGTCACGGTTGTGCGCATGCACGATTTTATATTGTGTTTCATCCGAGATGCTTTGCACGTCCCCATATGCATACTCCGCACCGAACGCTTTCGAATGGTCGAACATTTTTTGAGACAAGTCAGGACCAAGGATGCTGTCATAGCCCGGATAGTTCTCGATGTCTTCCGTGTTGGCCATCTGACCACCTGGAATCCCACGTTCAATCATAAGTGTTGAAAGGTTCGCACGTGAAGCATATAGCGCAGCGGTCATTCCGGCAGGACCGGCACCGATGATAATGACGTCATAAATTTTTTCTTCTGTCATGTTGATTCCACCTCTGCAAGAAATTGATTGCCTTTAGTATAAGAAACCTGTAAGGGTATCGTCTATCTTTATGCTTGTTCGAGTGTCCGTTTGAACGAACGGACCGTCTCTGTCAACGTGTCGACCGAGAGATGGAAGGCGTTCGCACAATTTTCGAGAATCAATGCGTCCCGTTTCGTATAAAACATCCAGACGAGCGCAGCGGCCGATGCCGTTACGTCCATGAATGATTCATCAGACAACAGAAGCGTCGCGAAACGTTCATAGAAGTCACCCTCTAGGCTCATCCGTTCCGCTTCTGATACATGTGCTTCAGCCAAGACGAGCGCATCAAACGCACGCTTGATCCGGACGTCTCCTTTGAACGGTTGCTGACAAAGGTCGGCACGACACATCTCTGCGAACGCACGGACCGTCCCGTTTTCCGTCACCGCATTCGTGAGCGCAAGCGCTTCGAACGCTTCGTCATCTTTTAAGTTGGCGATGATTCGGATAATCTCGATTCGAGCCAAGTCGCTCTCTTGACGCAATCCTTGGACGAGCGCCGAACGAAATTCGAGGTTTTCTCGGATGTCGAAGCTTTGTTTCTCTTCAAACTGTTTCATCTCTTCATTGTTCAAGTAGGTGGCTGCCTCTTCAAGTCGTCCTGTCTTATAGGCAGACACGCTGAGCCAATGCCCAAACAATGGGTCCCCACGGAATCCGCGGTCTTTCAATAGACGTAGTTCTTCATATGCACGGTCGTAATGTCCGACAAGCGCGAGTGTCGTCGCTAATTTATAACGTAAGTCAAATTGGAGTGGACGGACACGTGTGAGCGGTGTCGACAACTGCAGGGCCACTTCCGATTGACCCGCTTCATGGAGCAAGAGAATCGTGTTCAAGATTGCATGCAAGTTGCCTGGATTTTGGTCGAGCACGTATTCGAGCGTCCGGAATGCCGCTTGGTCATCACCAAGGTAAAAACTGACGACCGACAGATTGTTGTATGCTGGCCAAAACGATGGATATTGACCGATGAGACGCTCGAGTGTCGCCTTTGCCGCAAACAATCGTCCTTTATCGATTTGACGCTGCGCTTCCGTATGCCACGTGATCAATTCGTCTTCTTCCTCGTCCTCTAACTCTTGTTCGAGTTCGATCAGTTCAAGAAGGGATTGCACGGCTTCCCTGAAGTGACCTTTCGTGTCACGGGCGAGATATTCGGATGCATAGTGCGCCGCTTCCTCATATTGAGAGACATAGGCACAGTTGCTTGCTAAGTGATACAGTGCCTCTGTTGCGGTCTCATCGAGCTCTAATACTCGTTTCCACACGTCATTGGCGTGGTAGACCTCCCCTACTTCAAATAACAGTTCTGCGTACTGTTTATGATAGTCGACGCGATGCGTGGCTGCCGCTGTCGCTTCAGCCATGAAAAAAGTCGCTTCATCCAGGCGACCTTCACGTAACGCACGACGACCTCTATAGTAGTGGAGCTCCGCAGCGAGCGGAGATTCTGGTTCGGGTAGCGTCATTACTGCTTCATAGTTCGCTTCCATATTCTAAATCCTCCACATCATCTCTAAATCTTTTTTTAGTTGCAGGGATAAGAATACCGCACTCGAACAGCGAGGGCAACTGAAAAAGTTAAAAAAAATTGCGACTATATTCCCTCTATAATGAATATTTTTTACTAGGTTCAAAAATTGTTTTTGAACGAAAATATGATAGCTTCATTTCTGTACATTTATCCATGAAAAAGCGGAATCTCTTTAAAAAAAAGTGATACCGCTCAAGTATTATTGATTCTGTATGAACAAAATACTCATGAAAACATTTTGCGAAAAATTGTGTCAAATATGTGTCAACGATTGAAGCTTTGAACCGATGACCCGCTCTCCTGGTAAGACGTCACGGTGCACGACCGCGCCCGCGCCGATGACGGCACCGTCCCCGATGGTTACCCCTGGCAGGATGGTAACGTTCGCACCGATCAATACGCCATCACCGATGATGACGTCCCCGATCCGATACTCGTCTACGAGATACTCATGACAGAGGATCGTCGAATTGAATCCGATGACCGTATTGCGACCAATCGTGATACGTTCCGGGAACATGACGTCCGGTGTGACCATGAGAGCAAGGGCACTATATTCTCCGATATTCATCCCGAGGAACGTCTGGTAAAGCCAACGCTTTGCCTTCACCGACGGAAAGTAACGACCGACCAGAACGACCGTCGTGTTTTTGAAGACACGCAGAAAGCGAATCGTCTGATACATTTGCCAAAGCGGATTCGGTCCCTCGATGTGATATCGTGTCGTCTTACGCATGAATACTGACCTCGTCTAGCCACGCCTCGAAATGTTCCATCGAGTCGATGATGACGTCCGGTTCGAGCGATTCGAGGAATGGACGCCCTTTGAGGGCCCAGCCTACAGCGACCGTCTTCGTTCCGGCATTTTTCCCGCTGAAGATATCCGTGTCGTTGTCTCCGACCATGACGGCGCGTTCTGGTGACGAGTCGAGTGCTTGTAGTGCACGCTCGACCGGTTCAGCGTGAGGTTTTTCGTTCTCGACATCATCCGCTGTCACGACGACGTCAAATAAGTGGTCGATATTGAACAATCGAAGACCGCGCTCGACTACCGGACGACCTTTCGACGTGACGATGCCCATCTTGTATCCTTTCGCATGAAGGCGATATAGCCCCTCGATGACTCCTGGGTACTCTGCGACGAGTTGGTCATGCATGGCGATGTTGAAGCTCCGATAGAAGGCTTGCATCTCTTTCCATTCCGGCTCGTTGAGTTCACGGAACGACTTTTCGAGCGTCGGTCCGATGAATCGATAAATGTCTTCATCCCGATACGTATGTTCCGGGAAATAATAGTCGAAAGTATGGCGGAAACTCGCGATAATGAGTGGGTTCGTATCGAGTAATGTACCGTCTAAATCAAATAAGATCGTATCCATTAATCAAACAATCCTTTCTCTGATGGGTCGTTGTAACGTTTCGCCTTGCGACGAAGAATCATCGTGACGATACCGAAGAGGATCAAGGCGATTGACACCATTTGCGCCGCGCGCAAATCTCCGGACATGAGACTGTCCGTACGAAGTCCCTCGATATAGAAGCGACCGATTGAGTACCAGACGAGGTATGACAAGAAGATATAACCACGTCGTGGATTGCCAATCATGCGCCACGCGACGAGAAGGATGACCCCGATGATATTCCATACACTTTCATATAAGAAGGTCGGGATATAATAAGTCCCATCGATGTACATCTGATTGACTATCCAGTCTGGTAGCATGAGCGTATCTTGCAAGAAACTACGCGTCGTCTCGCCACCATGTGCCTCTTGGTTCATAAAGTTTCCCCAACGCCCAATGGCTTGTCCAAGAAGAAGCGATGGCGCCAAGATGTCCGTCACTTTCCAGAACGACATCGACTTTCGCATACAATAGACGATGACGACAAGGAGAGCACCGAAGATGGCTCCATGAATGGCAATCCCACCTTGACGAATGTCGATGATTTGTCCGAGGTTCTCTGAATAATAATCCCATTGGAACGTCACGTAATAAATGCGTGCGAAGACGATGCTGATCGGAATCGACCAGATGACGACATCCACGAGTCGTTCCGAATCATAATTGATACGTTTTGCTTCGTATAAGGCGAGGACGAGACCAAGCATCGCCCCGAAGGCGATAATCATGCCGTACCAATAGATTGGCAAAGAGCCAATCTCAAACGCCACACGATCAAATGTCGGTTCTACCATGCTCACAAGTCTCCTTCAGTATCCTGAATCGCGTTCGCGAGACGTTCCGCGAACTCTTCAGCCGTATTGATTCCCATATTTTGCAGACGATAGTTCATCGCTGCGACCTCGATGATGACTGCCAAGTTTCGACCAGGTCGAACGGGGATGGTCAAGAGCGGAACTTCACTGTCGATGATTTTCATCGTGTTGTGGTCGAGTCCGACACGGTCGTATACTTTGCCCGCGTCCCAGTTCTCCAAGTTGACGATGAGACTGATCTTTTTATGCGACCGAACCGCACCCGCACCGAACAACGTCATGACGTCGATGATGCCAATCCCACGAATCTCGAGCAGGTGACGAATGAGCTTCGGTGCTGATCCGACGAGGAGCTGGTCCCCCGTTTGACGAATCTCGACTGAATCATCGGCGACGAGGCGGTGCCCCCGTTTGACGAGTTCAAGTGCCGTCTCAGATTTCCCGACACCACTCTGGCCCTTGATGAGGACACCAACACCGTAAATATCCACGAGCACACCGTGCATCGCCGTCATCGGTGCTAGTTCCATCTCTAGGAAGTTCGTAATTTGTGATTCGATCGATGTCGTCACCGCATTCGTCCGCATGAGAGGAACGTTTGCCGCTTCCGCCTCTTCTTCGATTTCTTTTGGAATATCGAAGCCACGCGTGATTAAAATTCCTGGCGTCTGTTCCGTACACAAGATTTTAGCTCGTTCACGACGCTTCTCTTCCGAGAGGCTCGCATAGAATGTCAACTCCGTCTTCCCAAGCACTTGCAGGCGGTTTTTGGCATAGTGCGTATAATAGCCAGCAAGGACGAGACCCGGTCGACTCAGGTCGGGTGTTGCGACCGGTCGATGAAGTCCTTCCTCTCCCGCAATGACTTGAAGTTTAAAACGCTCAACAACTTGAGCGGTACGTACGATATTTTGCATCAGTATCTGCCCCTTTCACGCTCATTATTGTATCATAGCTCTTTCTAAGACGGGCTAGGGAAGTGATGAAGAACGTGTCAAAAAATTGTTGAAACCATCCTATTACACCGTTCGTATGTAGGGTATAGGCTAACTAGGAGGTGGAATAATGGAAGGTTTATTTGGAATTGTCATCTTATTTGCGCTAGTGATTGGAATTGGGTCCCTCGTTTACATCATCAAATCGTTAATCGATATGTGGAAAGAATATGCTGCGACGAAAAACGAGACGATCTTGCTCTTGTTCATCTTGAACATCATCGGATTCTTCTTGTCCGGAGCGCTCATCTCCATGATTGTCGCCATCATCTTCTATTGGAATCGCTCGAAGTCGATGCGCCTTCTTGGAATCATTCTCTTGATTGCCGGACCGGTTCTCTTCATCGTGTTTGCTATCAGCGCCTTCACTCTGTTTGATACACAGATGATGGATTGGCAACAGATGGAGTACGAAATGAATCTATAATCAAAAAATCCCGAAGGCTCAGCCTTCGGGATTTTCTTATTGTTGATGGAACGGATTGTTCAAATCGCCCGGGTCGACAGGATCGACCGGGTCAGCCGGTTCCACTTTATCTTCATCGAGGAATGTGGATGGCGTATAGACCGAACCGTGCTCCAAATCGATTGTACCGGTACGCGTCCCCGCCTCGACTTCGATACGAGGGGTTTGACCGCGACCCGATAAGAATTCCAGACGACGCTGTGCGACGTCCTTGCGGTCACGGATGATTTCGAGCTCATCAAGCAAGCAATGCAGACCACCGAAATTCGTCTCGAGCTCCCCTTCGACCTCGACGCCGTGTGGTAACACGAGTCGAATGTTCCCGGCGAGTGACGCGAGTTCAAACTTCGCAGGACGAGCTGTCGCCAGTTCCGCGCGGATGTTTCCGTTCCCGGTCTTGAGGGAAGCTTTATCGTACTTCCCACCGACGATGACGGCACCGTTTCCGGTCCGAACGTGAACGAGTTCCGCTTCGACACCTTCGACCTCGACCGTCCCATTACCAGTGTTCAGTAATAGTTCGGATGCATGCACGTCATGGAGCACGACACGCCCGTTTGCGGTTTGCACACGAACGTTCTCAACATCGAGACCATCGGCACGGACTTCACCGTTCAACGTTTGAACAAGAAGATGGTTGAAATGGTGGTGCGGGACGTACAGTTCCACGTGGGCCCGGACGAGTTTATCACGGAGCGAAACGACGAGACGATCACCAATGACAGAGTGCTTAACCGCAGACTGTAACTGTTCGAGCGCCTTATCCGCATCTTGTTGGCGAAGCGGACGACCCGTGACAATCAGTTCACAATCTTCGGCATCAGACGAAACAATCGTCGCCGACGCGTTGAACAGGTCGAGCGAGATATCGCTACCTGTGAACGGGAACGACTTCGAATACGTCACTTCCGGACCAAAGTTCGAGCTGAATGAGAAGTCGCTGTCGCGAAGTTTCGTCACGAGCCCTTCCACTGCAGATGTCAGTTTCGTTGTGAGCGATTCAACCGAATAGGCATCGACCTTTTCTGTATCCTGTCGCTCTTCAAGCGCTTGAACCTGTTCCGGTTCAAGTCGCTCGAGACGTTCGAGTTGCGTCATCGCCTCCTCGATCGTCATCTTGCCTTCCTTCACTTGCTGGAGAATCAGTTCACGCATTTCTTGTTTCACGTTCGTTTTCCCCCTTCAATTTGGTTGCACGTCAATTACCTTCCCGTTTCTCACCATTTCTATACTTATTTCTTTTTTCCTGCTTTCGGTTTCACTCGGGCTGCATCTCGTTCGAGAACCGGCTTCAAATACTTACCGGTATACGAGCCTGACACTTCCGCGACTTCTTCTGGTGTCCCCGTTGCGACGATGAGTCCGCCACCATCTCCACCCTCTGGTCCGAGGTCAATCAAATAATCGGCCGACTTGATGACATCGAGGTTATGCTCGATGACGAGCACCGTGTCCCCGTTCTCGACAAGACGTTGCAACACTTTCAACAAGCGCGCGATGTCGTCGACGTGAAGACCGGTCGTCGGTTCGTCCAGAATATAAATCGTTTTCCCGGTCGACCGTTTATGAAGTTCCGAAGCGAGTTTGACACGCTGGGCTTCCCCACCCGAAAGTTCCGTCGCCGGCTGACCGAGTTTCATATAGCCAAGACCGACGTCATAAATCGTTTGAATCTTCCGCTTGATTTTCGGAATCTTGTCAAAGAATTCGAGTCCTTCCTCAATCGTCATATCAAGGACGTCTGCGATCGTCTTTCCTTTGTACTTCACTTCGAGCGTTTCACGATTATAGCGTTTCCCGTGACAGACCTCACACGGAACGTAGACGTCAGGAAGGAAGTGCATCTCGATTTTGATGATCCCATCCCCACGACATGCTTCACAGCGCCCGCCTTTAACGTTGAAACTGAAACGTCCCTTCTTATAGCCGCGCATCTTCGCTTCATTCGTCGAGGCGAAGACGTCACGAATATCATCAAAGACACCCGTATACGTGGCCGGGTTCGAACGAGGGGTCCGTCCAATCGGGGATTGGTCGATATCGATGACCTTATCGATATGCTCAAGTCCTTCAATCTTCTTGTGCTTGCCTGGCTTCGCTTTGGCCCGGTTCATATTGTGCGCGAGCGATTTGTAGAGAATCTCATTGATGAGGGTCGATTTACCCGATCCCGAGACCCCTGTTACGGCAACGAACATCCCGAGTGGAATGGAAACGTCGACGTCTTTTAGATTGTTCTCTTCTGCTTTGACGATCTTTAAGAAACGTTCGTCTGGCATCTTCCGTTCAGCCGGAAGTGGGATGAACTTCTTCCCGGCAAGATATTGACCGGTGAGCGAGTTTTTATTTTTCATCAATTGTTTCGGTGTCCCGGCTGCGATGACCTGTCCGCCATGTTCTCCTGCGCCTGGTCCGATATCGATCAAGTAGTCGGCTTCCATCATCGTGTCCTCGTCATGCTCGACGACGATGAGCGTGTTTCCGATGTCCCGCATCTGTTTGAGGGTCGAAATCAACCGGTCGTTATCACGTTGATGAAGACCGATGGATGGTTCGTCAAGGACATACAAGACACCCGTGAGACGAGACCCAATTTGTGTCGCGAGACGAATCCGCTGAGCCTCCCCACCCGAGAGTGTTCCAGCGGCACGAGAGAGCGTCAAGTAGTCGAGACCGACGTTATTCAAAAAACTGAGTCGTTCCCGAATCTCTTGGAGGATGAGACGGGCGATGGCGATCTCTTTCTCGCTCAACTGCTCGTTGAGTCCTTCAAAGAACGCGAGTGCGTTCACGACCGATTTCTCCGTCACTTGCCCGACATGCTGACCCGTGATCTTGACGGCGAGCGACTCTTCTTTTAAGCGATAGCCGTGACATGTCGGACACGCATGTGTCGCCATGTACATTTCCATCTGCTCACGGATATAGTCGGATGTCGTCTCTCGGTAACGGCGCTCGATGTTACGGAGCACCCCTTCAAAGAAAATGGTATTCGTGCGCACTTGACCGAAGTCGTTCTCGTAGCGGAAGAGGAACGATTCCTCCGAAGATCCGTTCAAGACGAGGTCCTGATCACGTTTTGATAGGCGCTCGAACGGGACGTCCATGTCGATGTTGAAATGCTGGCACATCGCAGCCAAAAGTTGTGGATAGTACTGGGAACTTGTCGGTTGCCATGCGGCAATCGCCCCCTCTTTCAACGTCTTCGACGGGTCCGGGATGACGAGTTCTGGGTCGACGTCTAGTTTCGTCCCAAGACCATCACACGTCGGACATGCACCGAATGGCGAGTTGAATGAGAACATCCGAGGTTCGAGTTCGCCGATGGAGAACCCGCAGATCGGACAGGCGTGATGCTCACTGAAGAGGAGCTCGGTGCCATCCATCTTATCGATAATGACACGGCCGTCCGCAAGACGTAATGCCGTCTCGAGTGAGTCGGCGAGGCGCCCTTCGACGTCAGGTCGGACGACGAGGCGGTCGACGACGACTTCAATCGAATGCTTCTTGTTTTTATCGAGCTCAATCTCATCCGTCAATTCAATCGTTTCACCATTGACACGGACACGGACGAATCCCTCTTTCTTTAACGAGTCGAATACTTTCACGTGCGTCCCTTTCCGACCCGACACGATTGGCGCCAAAATCTGGAGTCGTGTCCGCTCCGGCAACTCCATCACCTGGTCGACCATCTGTGAAATCGTTTGACTCGAGATCTCGATGCCGTGGTTCGGACAGACCGGTTTCCCGATTCGTGCAAACAATAGACGAAGGTAATCATAAATCTCGGTCACCGTACCGACCGTCGAACGCGGGTTACGACTCGTCGTCTTCTGGTCAATCGAGATGGCCGGGCTAAGTCCTTCAATCGTATCGACGTCTGGCTTATCCATCTGTCCAAGGAACTGACGGGCATAGGCGGATAAGCTCTCGACGTACCGACGCTGTCCTTCCGCAT
This sequence comes from Exiguobacterium sp. s132, assembly GCF_018617235.1. Classification (GTDB taxonomy): domain Bacteria; phylum Bacillota; class Bacilli; order Exiguobacteriales; family Exiguobacteriaceae; genus Exiguobacterium; species Exiguobacterium profundum. The sequence goes on from NZ_JACSJU010000001.1 coordinate 1,415,319, forward strand.
AAATCGTATCGAACGCAAGTGACGATTTCCCGGAGCCGGACAAGCCCGTCAAGACGACGAGCTGGTCACGTGGGATATCGATGTCAATATTTTTTAAATTGTTGACGCGTGCCCCTTTGATGACAATCGCATTTTTCTTTTCAGCCATTTAATTCCCTACCTTCAACTCCAAGATTAAGTCACGCAATTCGGCCGCGCGTTCGAACTGGAGATCGCGTGCCGCTTGCTTCATTTCTTCTTCCAACTTGGCAATCGCCGCCTCGCGTTCGGCCGGCTTCATCGTACTGAGCGATTCGAGTGCTTCCTCTTCCGCCTCGACCGTCGCCCGAATGACCCCTCGGACGTCTTTTCGAATCGTCTGCGGTGTGATGCCATGTTCTTCATTATAAGCCTGTTGAATCGACCGACGACGATCCGTCTCTTCGATGGCACGCGCCATCGAATCGGTCATCTTGTCCGCGAACAAGATGACATGTCCGTTCGCGTTACGCGCCGCTCGTCCAATCGTCTGGATGAGCGAACGATCGGAACGAAGGAATCCTTCCTTATCGGCATCGAGAATCGTCACGAGGCTGACCTCTGGAATGTCAAGACCCTCCCGCAACAAGTTGATTCCGACGAGCACGTCATATTTACCGAGACGAAGGTCACGAATGATTTCGATTCGCTCGAGCGTCTTGATTTCGGAGTGCATATAGTTGACCTTGATTCCCGCTTCGCGTAAGTAATCGGATAGGTCCTCTGCCATCTTCTTCGTGAGCGTCGTCACGAGCACGCGCTCGTCGCGCTTGATGCGTTCGCGAATCTGATCCATCAAGTAGTCAATCTGACCTTTGATTGGATGAATCTCGATTGTCGGATCAAGTAACCCGGTCGGACGGATGATTTGCTCAATCATGTTCGGCGTATGTTCGAGTTCGTACGGACCTGGTGTCGCCGAGATGAAAATCGCTTGTGAGACTTTCTTCTCGAACTCATCGAACTTGAGCGGGCGGTTATCCTTCGCCGAAGGGAGACGGAAGCCGTGGTCGACGAGCACTTGTTTCCGTGCCTGATCCCCGTTGTACATCCCGCGTACTTGCGGGAGCGTCACGTGCGACTCATCAGCGACGAGTAAAAAATCTTCCGGGAAGTAATCGATTAACGTGTACGGGGTTGAACCTTCAGGCATCAAGTTCAAGTGTCGCGAATAGTTCTCGATTCCTGAACAATACCCCATCTCACGCATCATTTCCAAATCGTAATGCGTTCGTTGCTCGAGTCGTTGCGCTTCTAAGAGCTTCCCTTCTTCGCGGAACTTCTCAAGTTGTTCCTCAAGTTCCGCTTCGATGTTGACGATTGCCTTTTGCAATTTTTCGTCGCGTGTGACGAAGTGGGATGCCGGGAAGATGGCGACGTGATCACGGTCTGCGATGATTTCACCCGTCAACGGATCCATCTCACGGATGCGGTCGATCTCGTCTCCGAAGAACTCGATGCGCATGCAGTGTTCGTCACGCGATGCTGGGAAGATCTCGACGACGTCCCCGCGGACACGGAAACGTCCACGCTGGAAATCGATATCGTTTCGTTCATATTGAATGTCGATGAGTTTACGTAACATCTCGTCACGTCCCATCTCTTTCCCGACGCGAAGGCTCAAGACGAGGCTCCGATATTCTTCCGGGTTACCGAGACCATAAATACAGGAGACAGATGAGACGATGATGACGTCATCGCGCTCAAAGAGAGCCGACGTCGCCGAGTGACGCAGCTTATCGATTTCATCATTGATTGAAGCATCCTTCTCAATGAACGTATCCGTCGACGGCACGTACGCTTCCGGTTGATAATAGTCATAGTAACTGACGAAGTACTCGACCGCGTTGTTCGGGAAGAACTCTTTGAACTCCGAGTAGAGCTGACCGGCGAGCGTCTTGTTATGGGCGAGGACGAGTGTCGGCTTCTTTACTTCTTGAATGACGTTCGAGACGGTAAACGTTTTACCCGTACCCGTTGCACCGAGGAGCGTCTGATACCGGTCACCTCGATTTACACCTTCGACAAGCTGTCGAATCGCTTCAGGCTGGTCGCCTCCTGGTTGAAATTCAGATTGTAATGCAAACGGAATCGATTCCATAAGATACTCCTCACCTTCTCATTTCATAAGTGTCTTGATTATACCATAGACACGAACAAATATTCGCTTATTAGCTTGTAGGTTAATTCATTTTATTTCTTTTTTCATTCAATCCATTGTTCATTTCTTTTTCCTTTACTGTCTCAAAAGAAACATCTTGTTCCATCCAAATCATCACATCAAGATTTCAACAGAATCACTTTTGTGGCATAAAGCATTACACTTTTCAGATTGGACTATGTCCCTAGTAAATTGGAATGCTTGAAATATCCGAAAAAAACATCCACTTCGTGAACGTTTCGCTCTGCTTCTTAACTCTTTTGTGAAGTTTACAGCTGTAAATGTGAACATTTGTAGGAAAAAAGTAGGATTTTTTAAAAACACTGTTTTAAAACGCTTACATTTTGGGCATATAATGAAGTGGTAAGTCAAATTGCATAAGGGAGAAAGGGGAGTATCACATGTCAGCATTTGTCAGTGAAATTATTGGTACGATGCTATTGATTCTGCTCGGTAACGGTGTCGTCGCCGGCGTCGTCCTCCGCCATTCCAAAGCGGAAAACTCTGGCTGGATTGTCATCACAATGGGTTGGGGTCTTGCCGTTATGGTCGGGGTCTACGCAGCCGGAATTTACGGAGGCGCTCACATCAACCCTGCCGTCACGATTGGTCTCGCGACAGCAGGCGAATTCCCATGGGCTGATGTCCCACTTTACATCCTCGCTCAGTTTATTGGAGCCATCATCGGGGCATGTTTGGTTTATGTCCACTACAAGCCGCACTATGATGCGACAGACGATCCTGGTTTAAAACTGGCGACGTTCTCGACAGCTCCAGGTATTCGAAGCACGCCGTACAACTTGATTGGTGAGATTATCGGAACATTCGTCCTTGTCTTTGCATTGTTGTCATTCGGGGCAAACACATTCGCAGACGGACTCAATCCACTCATCGTTGGTTTCTTGATTGTATCGATTGGTCTTTCGCTCGGTGGTACGACGGGATATGCGATCAACCCGGCACGTGACCTTGGGCCACGTATCGCACACGCATTCCTTCCAATTAAAGGAAAAGGATCTTCAGATTGGGGTTATTCATGGATCCCGGTCGTCGGTCCGATTATCGGTGCGATTATTGCCGCACTCATCTACGGTATTCTCGTCCCTTAACACATAATTTTGAAGGAGGAAATCACATATGGCGAAAGAAAAACGTTATATTTTAGCATTGGACCAAGGAACGACAAGTTCACGGGCAATCATCTTTGATCATGATGGAAAAATTGTCACAGTCGCACAGCGCGAATTCAAACAATACTTCCCAAAACCAGGCTGGGTCGAGCACAACGCCAATGAGATTTGGGGTTCTGTCCTCGCCGTTATGGCGGAAGCGTTCGGTTCTGCTGATATCGACCCGAATGAGATTGCCGGAATCGGGATCACGAACCAACGTGAAACAGCTGTCGTTTGGGAAAAGGAAACAGGACGCCCTGTCTATAACGCCGTCGTCTGGCAATCCCGTCAAACCGCCGACATCTGTGAAGAGCTGAAAGCAGCCGGTCATTCCGATATGGTCCGCGACAAAACAGGTCTCCTCATCGATGCCTACTTCTCAGGAACGAAAGTCAAATGGATTCTTGACAACGTCGAGGGTGCACGTGAAAAAGCTGAGAACGGCGAACTCCTCTTCGGGACAATCGACACGTGGCTCATCTGGAAACTCTCTGGTGGAAAAGCACACGTAACCGATTACTCGAACGCATCGCGTACACTCATGTACAACATCTACGAGCAGAAGTGGGATGACGAGTTACTCGAGATCTTGACAGTGCCTAAATCAATGCTTCCTGAAGTCAAACCGTCAAGTGAAGTCTATGCGAACACGATTCCATACCACTTCTTCGGATTCGAAGTCCCGATTGCCGGAGCTGCAGGTGACCAACAGGCCGCCTTGTTCGGACAAACTTGCTTCGAAAAAGGTGAGGCGAAAAACACGTATGGAACAGGTTGTTTCATGCTCATGAACACGGGAGAAGAAGCCGTCAAATCTGATCACGGTCTCTTGACGACAATCGCTTGGGGCTATAACGGGAAAGTAGAATACGCGCTCGAAGGTTCAATCTTCGTCGCCGGTTCGGCGATCCAGTGGCTCCGTGACGGATTGCGGATGTTGAAATCAGCGAAAGACTCGGAACAGTATGCGACACGGATTGAATCAACTGACGGTGTCTACGTCGTTCCTGCCTTCGTCGGTCTCGGTGCACCGTATTGGAACTCGGACGTCCGTGGTGCCATCTTCGGTCTCACACGTGGGACAGAGAAAGAACAGATGGTCCGGGCGACAATCGAGTCACTCGCTTACCAGACACGTGACGTCCTCACGTCGATGGAGAATGACTCAGGCATCAACTTGAAGACGCTTCGCGTCGACGGTGGGGCCGTCAGTAACAACTTCCTCATGCAGTTCCAATCGGACATTCTCAACGTCCCGGTCGAGCGTCCTGAAGTGAGTGAAACGACTGCACTCGGTGCCGCCTACTTGGCAGGTCTCGCCGTTGGATTCTGGAAAGACCAAGCCGAAGTCAAAGAACAGTGGAAACTCGACAAGAAATTCGATCCAAACATGGATGAGTCTCATCGCGAAGCCCTCTACAAAGGATGGCAACACGCTGTCGAAGCCACAATGGCATTCAAGCCTTCAAAACTTGATGTATAAGACGAACGGGCATCCTCACGGGTGCCCTTTTTGTATGCAAAAAAGAGTACCCATGACGGATACTCTTACAGTTTACGTAAGCGAACTCTCGGGCTCGTTGGTTCCCCGACGAACAAAATTCCGAGCTCATGTGGATCGGTCTCATACATCGCTCGTTGAACGAATCGGATATCCCCGTTCAGATTCAATACTTCCAGTTTGATGTACGGCTTATGTTGCTGGAGCGCCTCATAAAAACTATGCCCTCCTGTGATGACCGTCCCGTTGACTTTATAGATCGATTCACCCGGGATGAGCTGCATCGTCTCCCCAGGTGAGTTCGGTAACGTGTCGACGATGACCGCCCCACGGTTTCCATTGATGAAAACGGGTGTCGTTCCCCGATTCTCGCGTTTGATCCATTGTAAGCCGAGCTCATAGAGGACGAATAGCGTCAATACTACATAGTCGACATATGGAATCTCAAACGCATATGAGAGGCCGAATAAACCGAGAGCGATCAAAGCGAGTATGGCACGATAATTGCTCAATCGTGCGAGAAGCGTTCCTGGTAAGGCGCCGGTCGACAATAAACTGACCCCGATGGGAATCGGAAGAATGATGGGCACCATCGGCCAGTCGAGACCGAACATCGGTGGCACGAAGACGACGAGCGGGAAAAACCAAATCCGTTTGACGACATGCCCTCCGATAAACTGCCCCCGTTTCGACAAGATCAAGGTCGGGGATGTCTCTTTTGGTCCGTTCCAACGCAAGAGAATCGCTTCCGCAAGGGTGACGAGGCCGAATGTGAGCGCATAGACCGTCCAATCGACCTGAGCGAGTGCTGCTACCCAATCACGAAGCGCCCCATATGCGACAACATCGCGTAACAAGACGACCCCGAACAACACGAGAAGAGGCAGCACCGGATTAAAGAATCGCGGATGCATCGTCAAGACGACGAGCGTATAGAGAATCGTGAACGAGACGGCCCACTCAAACGTGATGGTCGTCTCGAGTAAAATCGTCACGGCCGATGAGAGGACCGCTAACAGAAGACTCGGCCAGATGAAATGTCTCCATTCCGACTTCGGTGAGCGACGTCTCGAACGGAACATGGCCCGTTCTCGCTTGACCCGTGTCAGCGATATGTATGTAAGGGCGACGAGTGTCACCCAAAACAGCGGACTACCTAACAACGTCAATAAAGCCGTAACACCCATTCGTACAACTTCCACGCGGTCCAACCCTTTCTTTCATACAACGTTATTTTGCGGCTTCTTCAAGCGCACGATTCAATTGGGCGTCATTCGCCTCATCTTGAATCGCTTCGAGCAACTTCGCTTCGAGTGCAGAGGCTGTCTCTTCATCGACAGTTCCAGAAGCCTCGAGACCATTGTCTGTCTGGAATGCTTTCACGGCGTTCGCCATCGTGTCCCCGTAATATCCCGGCTGACCGCCTGGCTCATAGCCGATTCCAGTTAAAATTTTATGCAAGTTCGAGACGGCGTCACCGTAATCTCCGACTTGGAGCGACTCTTCTTCTGTCAGGACACGGGTCACGTTGAAGAAGTCCGGTTGCTCCACTTCAATGTCCGGCTCAATGCCCTTCTTGTTAATCCAATTTCCGTCCGGTGTGAGCCACTTGCTCGTCGTCAATTTCAAGTTACTGCCGTCCTCTAAGTCGAACGCCGTCTGGACGACACCTTTTCCGAACGTCTTCGTCCCGATGATGGTCGCGCCTGCTCCTTCTTTCATCGCACCAGTCAAAATCTCAGATGCCGAGGCAGAACCCTCATCCGTCAAGACAAACAGGTCATACGGTTTCGCTTCACGAGCGCGACCGTTTTGTGCATCACGGTCACCGTCCGCATTCTCGATTTGGACGACCGGTTTTGATGTCGGGACGAACCCTTCCGACATCTCGATGACGGCAGGCAAGAGACCTCCCGGATTTCCACGAACATCGATGATCAAGCTATCGATTTCTTCTGACTCGAGTTGCTCGAGTTGTTCGAGGAATTCATCAGCCGTCGGTTCTGAGAATTGGGTGACTTGGAGATACCCAATCTTTTTACCGTCTTTCTCTTTCACTTCAGAGAAGACCGTCTCGATTGGAATCGTGTCACGTATGATCTCGTAGTCCGCCGTCTGACTTCCACGGCGAATCGTCAATGTGACGGTCGTCCCTTTTTCTCCTCGAATCAATTGGACGGCCTCCTGTACATCCATCCCTTCAATCGACTCCCCGTCGACCGCTGTGATGATGTCACCAGGACGAAGTCCAGCCTCTTCGGCCGGAGCGCCTTTGATCGGAGCGACAATTAAGATGTCCTCTCCTTTCTTCTCCAAAGTCGCGCCGATTCCTTCAAAACTCGATTCAATCGAGTCCGTAAATTGTGACGTTTCTTCCGCATCCAAGAAATCCGAATACGGGTCGTTCAGCGCTGCGGTCATCCCGTCGAGCGCACCGGTCAATAAATCGTCTTCTGAGATGTCCTGTAACGAATGTTCTTCAATCAAATCACGTACTTGGTCGACTTTATCCCAGCCTTCCGCATTCGTTTGAATGGGAAGCGATGTGTCTGTAAACGCCATCGTCGCAAGGCCTGCACCGGCCCCAGCCACGAACGTTGTGCCAGCGAGTAGTCCTGCGGTTGAATTTTTCACGGGTTGGTCCCTCATTTCTCTTTGTAAGTCTTTTCATTAGTATAGCAAAAACTAGAGGAAAAGCGGACGCGTTCCACATATTTGGGACGCGTCCGCTTCTGTCAGTATCCAATATACGGGGCCGGGTCAATTGCGTTCGGCTGTCCCGGTGCCCATTTCCCTCGGTGTAACTCAAAATGAAGATGGGGTCCCGTCGACCAGCCGGTATTGCCAAGCGTTCCGACCGTCTGTCCCGCCGCCACTTGTTGACCGGCTCCGACTGTGATCGCATTTAAATGGGCATAGACGGTCGTCCAAATCTCACCGTTGATGACATGCGAAACGAAGACGACATTTCCATACCCGGTCGCCGGTGCCGCCTTGATGACGACACCTGGTGCGCTTGACACGATTGGTGTTCCAGACGCATTGACGAGATCAATGCCCTTGTGAATCTCCGGCACACCTGTCAACGGGTTGTCTCGTGGACCGAACGGACTAGACACATAACCGGACACAGGACGAACGAATCCCGTGGACGTGGACACATTCGTCGGTGTTTCGGTTGGTGCGGTCACTTCTGGTGCCTCCTCGACCTCCGACTCACGGGCTTCCGCTTCTGCTCGCTCTTCAGCGGCACGCGCCTCAGCTTCACGTTTGGCACGTTCCGCTGCCTCTGCGGCTTCTCGTTCGGCAGTCGCAATCGCCTCTAGTTGTTCACTGATGATGCGGTTCTGTTCAGCCATGACCGCCTGCTCTTCACTGCGCGTCATCTTTTCGAGCTCGAGCTGCTCTACTTGTTCGTTCAGTTCAACCAACAGGTCACGTTTCTTCTCGGCCGTCCGGTCAAGGTCTTGCTTGGTGATGACGAGCTCGCGCTCTTTTTGCTTGATGAAAGAGAGCTGGGTACGTTGTGTCGACTCGAGCGACTCCAAACGTTCCATCTCACTCATATAATTATGTATGAGCTCCCGGTCCTGTTCAGCGATCGTGCGGGCCGTCATAGCCCGTGTCACGAAGTCGCCGAAGGAACGGGACTCAAAAATGACTTGTAAATAGGAAGTGTCTTCATGTACTTGCAAAACGCGAAGGCGCTCGTTCACGAGTTCCTTCTGGCTTTCCAAGTATTCTTCCTGAACGGAAAGTTGTTGGCGGGTCGACTCGAGTTCTGCCCGGGCTGTATCGACCTCATGCTGCTGAATGGCGATTTGTTCGCTCAATTCATTCAACCGGTCGTCGACGACGTGTATTTCCGTCTTCACGGCATCACGCTCTGCCTCGGTGATCTCGAGTTCGGCATCCGTCTCGGCCTGCGCTTTTTTCGACTCCTCCAACTCATTGGACAGTCGATCTTGTCGAGCTTTCAACGTGTCTTTCTCTGTCGCCATGACCGGCATGGCAAGTAACGATACACACAACCCTAGCGCAAGCGAACGTTTCATCCGCCAACTCCTCCTTATTTAAGTTAGATTTTCAAGAAACGACCGAGCGATGTCGTCGATCCCCAGATTCCGATGAACGCACCGAGTGCAAGTAAAACAAGCGATACTTGGACTGTTAGCGTCGATGGATCAATCAACTTAAATATATCACTATTCAATTGATCAAGCGATGGTTGTAAAGCACTATATGCAACGTCATATCCGAAATAAATGACAAGAATCGGGACGAGAGCCCCAAGCATTCCAAGGAGCAATCCTTCGATAAAGAACGGCCAGCGGATAAAGCTGTTTTTCGCTCCGACGAGTCGCATGATTTCAATCTCACGGCGACGCGAGAAGATTGTCATTTTAATCGTATTTGAGATCAAGAACATCGCCATCAATGTCAAACCGACAATCAACGCGAGTCCACCGATGCGAATCCCGTTGAAGAAAGCAAACATTTTATCGATGTAGTCTTTTCCGTATTTCACATCGTCCACATTATCGAGTGAACCGACCGATTTGGCCACTTCCTCTAGTTCTGTCGGGTCTTGTGCTTTGACGATATAGCGAGCGTGGAGCGGGTTATCTTTTTCGACCGTTCCGTATGCAGCCGCATCATCGCCGAGCTGGTCTTGGAACTTCGCTAGCTCATCTTCTTTTGAACTGAACGTGACCGTCGAGACGCCCGGCACCTGTTCAATGTTCTCTCCGAGTTTCTCAACCGAGTTCTCATCCGCTGTACGAGTGATGAACACTTGAATCTCGACATCATTTTCGACGTTATCTGAAATTTCATTGATGTTGAACATGACGAGTGCGAATACACCGACAAGTAGCAACGTAATGGTCACGGCACTAATCGCCGCGAACGACATCCATCCATTCCGAAGTGTTCCTTTGAACCCTTCACGCAAATGGCGCAATCCAGTCTTAAATATCATAGCCATATGCTCCTTTCTCTTCATCGCGCACGACTTTCCCGTTCTCAATCGCGATGACGCGGTGACGAATCTTATCGACGATGTCACGGTTGTGTGTTGCCATGACGATTGTCGCTCCGCGGCGGTGAATCTCTTCAAACACTTCCATGATGCCCCATGCTGTTTCCGGGTCTAAGTTCCCTGTCGGCTCATCGGCGATGATCAATTTTGGCTTATTGACGATTGCACGAGCAATCGAGACACGTTGTTGTTCTCCACCTGATAGTTCGTCCGGATAGTTGCGCGCCTTGTTCTTCAATCCGACAAGGTTCAACACATCCATGACTTGTTTCCGAATCGAAGACGTATCCGCTCCTACAACTTCTAATGCGAACGCTACGTTCTCATATACCGTAAGTGACGGCAACAATTTGAAGTCTTGGAAGATAACGCCGAGTTGACGGCGTAGCTTCGGAACGTGTCGGTCTTTAATTTTCCCGACATCGAGTCCGTCAATCAACAATTGACCGGCTGTCGGCTTCTCCTCACGATAAATCATCTTCATGAACGTCGACTTTCCGGCACCGGAAGGCCCGACGACATAAAGGAACTCGCCGTCGCGAATCTCTAGATCGAGGTCATCCATGGCGACGACGCCGTTCGGATATACTTTACTGACTTTTTGCATCGAGATCATAACGTATTCCCTACCCTTTTTAAATTATTTTTAAGCATCTATGACGAATTTGAATCAATTATTTTAGTTACTGTATATTTCGCCTAGAGTCTTTTTTACAGGAAACGGCTCCCTCTGTCAAGGTGTCGCTTTTTTATGTTAGCCTGGTCAAAAAATCATCTAGGGCATATGTTGAAGCGACTACAATTATATCAATCCGACTTTTAAAACACCATTACAGGATTGTTTCAGTTCGATTGAGTTCGATGTGAAAATGTCGCGAAGAAACTCGCTTTCTTATTCCCCAAGAGAATATTGAAACCGCACTTCGAAAGGGTGCTCCCTAAGGAACACCCTTCACCAATACGCCACATTTAATCGTGTGGTTTTTCTTTCAATGCATCAAACGGCGACTTTTTCCGTTTCCGATACTTGATATGAATCGTTGAGGATTCATAGTCATCGGAAGCCCGGATATCCCGACTCGATACGCGGACGAATGACCAAGCAAGAAGGAACATGATGAAGATAAGCGGGAATCCACCGACGATACTCGCTGTCTGGAGCGTCTCTAGTCCGCCGAGGAACATGAGCGTGAGCGGCATGATAGCAAGCGCGAACGCCCAAAAGAGACGGTTCCAGACAATCGGCTCATCCTCGACATGTTTTTGCGTGACCGATGCCAAGATGTATGATGATGAATCGAACGTTGTCGCCAAAAAGATAATGGCAAGAAGCGTAAAGACGCCGATGACGACTTTCCCGAAAGGCAATTGGCCGATGATGGCGATGATTGTAGGTGCCGGGCCATTCGCCGCCATGTACCCGACAACATCGAACGTCCCACTTAGATGAAGGTAGAGCCCGTAGTTTCCGAGAATCCCAAAGAACAAGATGCATCCGAGCGTTCCGTACACCATCGTCCCAAAGATCATATTCCGAATCGTACGACCGCGTGAGATACGGGCGACGAACAATCCGACGAATGGTGCATAGACAAGCCACCATGCCCAATAGAACACCGTCCACGATTCCGGGAACCCGGTCGATGTGAAGCCACCGAAGTCACCGAACGGTTCCATCCACGTTGCCATCCGGAAAAAGTTATCCATGACGATTCCGACTCCATTGAACGTCGTCTCCATAATGAATCGAGTCGGACCAAAGATAAGCACGAACGTCAAAATCCCAAGGGCGAGCCAGATGTTCAAGTCACTGAGTACTTTGATGCCACCCTTCAGTCCAATGTAAGAACTGATGGCGAAGATGACCGTACAAATCAACATGATGACGGCCTGCATCCCGAGCGTGACGGGAATCCCTGTCAGTTCGTTGACCCCTTCGGCAATCATCGGGGTACCGAGGGCGAGCGTCGTCCCGGCACCACCTAATAATCCAAAGATAAATAAGATATCAATCAATTTACCGAGGGGTCCATCTGCCCATTTTCCGATAACGGGGCGTACCGCTTCACTTACCTTTAAGACGGATTTCTTACGGACGTAAAAGAAATAAGCGATCGGCAGTGCCGGTAACGTATAGATTGCCCAAGCGATCGGTCCCCAGTGGAACATCCCATATGCTGTCGACCATTGAATCGCTTCCGGTGACTCCGGTGTCAGCCCGAACGGCGGACCTTCATAGTAATAGACCCATTCGATGACGGACCAATAGAGGATGCTGGACCCGATGCCGGCAGCAAATAACATCGCCGCCCAAGAGAATGTACTAAATTCGGGTTCTTCATCTTCACGACCTAATTTGATATGACCATTCTTACTGAAGGCAATGAAAATCAAAAATCCGAACGCACCTAAGCCCATTGCTAAGTACAACATGCCGAAGTTAGAGGTCATGTATTCGTTCGCCGCACCGACCCACGCTTTACCGGTCTCTGGGAAGAAGATGAGCGGTAACGTCACCCCTAACAGTAATACAAACGAGCCGATAAAGGTCGGCCAGTCAATCAGTTTCGTCTTCAATTGTCATCACTCCATTTCCACTATGTCTCACGTTACCTTAACAATATTTCCCCAAGCCCTAACACCCAAAACAAAAAAGCATGAGGTGTGTTCCACCTCATGCTGTCGAATCTTATTTTTTCTCAGCGAGCCAAGCAGCGACCGCTGTGATTTCTTCGTCTTTTTCAATGACGTTCGCAGGCATCGCGCCTTGACCGTTTCGAATGACGTTTTCAATCTCTTCTGCCGACAGACGAGCACCGACTTGCTCGAGTGACGGGCCACTCATTCCTTCAAGGTTCGCACCGTGACATGCCGCACAGTTTTGTGCGTATACCGCTTCCGCGTCAACCGATGCCGTGTTCGAGCCCGAATCCCCGTTGCTCGATGTATCCTCTTCTTCACCGCCGCCACATGCGCCGAGTGTCAGCATGGCGCCGAGGCCGATGGCCATCATCCATTTTTTCATAACCACGTTCCCCTCCTAAGTTGTAGAAATGACCTACATTTACCATTATAGCCGTTAACGTATGCTTTCTAACCTAATCTCACGAAAAGTACACAAAGATTCCACAACTTACGGTACGTTGATGTAACGCTTATCGGACGTAAACCCTTGTCCTAGCACCTCATGTGCCTCACTGAAGACAAGGAATGCCTCCGGGTCGAGCCGACGGATGATTTCCTTCAATCGACTCACTTCGCTCTGACGGACAACAATCATGAGCATCGGACGGTCGAGACGTGAGTATGCTCCGATTGCTTGGATCTCTGTCGCACCACGGTCAAGCTCCTCGAAGACGGCCCGGACGATGAAGTCTCGCTTCTCCGAGATGACGTAAGCCATCTTGTCCTGTGTGAACCCGAGCTGGACGAAGTCGATCATCTTGACCGTGATGAATAATGCGATGAGTGCATAGAGCCCGGTCGTGAACGAGAACGTCAAGGCCGCGGTCAAGACGACCATGCCATCGAGGATGGCGATACAGAGATAGAGCGGGATGTGCGTGAACTTATGTAAGATCTGAGCGATCAAGTCCATTCCCCCTGTCGAGGCGCGTCCACGGAAGATGAGTCCGAGTCCGACACCGACGCCGACACCACCGAAGATGGCCGCGAGGAGCGTATCGTCCACAGCCGCACCGGCATCGATCGCCTCATAGAAAAGAATGACACCCGGTAAAAAGATGGAGCCGACGAGCGACTTCACACCGAAGCCGAGGCCGAGGATGGCCCACCCGATAATCAGAAGTAACACGTTCGCCACGAGCTGGAACGCCCCCGGCGAGATGCCGAACAGTTCATAAGTGATGACCGAGATCCCGCTCACCCCGCCTGATGCCAGATTGTTTGGCAACAGAAATAAGCTGAAGGCCGAGGCGACGAACACTGAGCCGGTCAACAAATACAGATAGTCTTTGACGATTTGCTTCATTAAAGAAAGTCTCCTTTACACACAACATGGCCCAAAGACAGGTGTCTTTGAGCCACATGCATCACATATTTGTTTTACGAAGGTAGGCATCGATGAACGGCATGACGTCGCCGTCCATGACGCCACTCGTGTTCCCGACTTCATGGTTCGTCCGGTGGTCTTTGACCATCGAATACGGGTGGAAGACATACGAACGGATTTGGCTACCCCAACCGATGTCCGTCTTCTCCCCACGGATCTCGTCGAGTTTTCGTTGCTGCTCGTCGAGTTCGCGTTGGTACAATTTCGCTTTCAACATCTTCATCGCCGACTCACGGTTCTTGATCTGTGAGCGCTCGGTCTGACACGAAACGACGACGCCCGTCGGCACGTGCGTGATCCGGACGGCAGAGTCCGTCGTGTTGATGTGCTGACCGCCGGCACCTGATGCACGGTACGTGTCGATACGGAGGTCTTCTGTCCGTACTTCGATCTCGATGTCGTCATCGAATTCCGGCATGACGTCACATGACACGAACGACGTATGACGACGGCCAGACGAGTCGAATGGCGAGATGCGGACCAAGCGGTGAATCCCTTTCTCCGCCTTCAAGTAGCCGTATGCGTTATGACCGACGATGCGGAGCGTGACCGACTTGACGCCCGCCTCTTCACCCGGGAGGTAATCGACCGTCTCGACTTTCCAGCCTTGTTTGTCAGCGAAACGTTGATACATCCGAAGGAGCATCGATGCCCAGTCCTGTGACTCGGTACCGCCCGCACCCGGGTGCAATTCGAGGATGGCGTTGTTCGCATCGTACGGTCCGTTCAAGAGGATCTCGAGTTCGAAGTCATCAAACTCCTTCTTGAGCGCTTGAATCGATTCCCCGAGCTCTTCTTGCATCTCGGCGTCCGGCTCTTCCTTGATGAGTTCGAGCGTCACTTCGCCGTCCTCATGTTGGTTCGCGAGGTCTTGATACTTGTCGACCATCGCCTTGAGACCGTTTGACTCGTCGATGACTTTTTGTGCCTTCTCCTGGTTGTCCCAGAAGTCAGGATACGTCATCTCGTTCTCGAGCTCGGCGATACGTGCCTCTTTCTCTGTCAAGTTGAGAGACGCTCTGTAATTCTCGAGGCGTTTCGCCATCGCCTCTAGTTCGTTCCGAATATCTGAAATTTCCATAGTGTGATTCACCTTTCCGTAGGAAAGAGGCGAGCGGACCCGCCTCTTCAATAATTAAGCCTGTTGTCTACCGTGACAGTTCTTGAACTTCTTACCAGAACCGCACCAGCACGGGTCGTTCCGGCCGATGCTGTCTTCTTTCGAACGACGGACCGGCTTCTTCTTGACCGGTGCATCGCTCTTGCCTGATACGGCGACTTCCTCTTCGACGACTTTCTCGCGTCGGAGGTTGTCCCCGACTTCGGCACGAAGAACAAAGCCTGTCACTTCTTCTGAGATCGCCGCGTTCATCGCGTCGAACATGTTAATCCCTTCCGCTTGATACTCACGAAGCGGATCGTTCTGTCCGTAGGCGCGGAGATGAATCCCTTGGCGCAACTGGTCCATATGGTCGATATGGGACATCCAGTGCGAGTCGACGGCACGGAGCACGATAATCTTCTCAAACTCGTTGAAGCGTTCCGGTGGCGCGAGTTCACGTTTCGCCTCGTACTGCTCGTTCACGCGCTCCATGAGAAGCTCGATGATTTCTTCACGCTCTTTGCCGTAGAAGTCTTTGCCTTCGACCGTCTTCTCGAGCGCGAGCGTCTGGTTGGCCCAGTGCGCGAGCTCGTCGATGTTCCATTCTTCCGGTACGAGTTCGATCGGCGTGTATTGACCGACACCGAGTTCGACCGTCTGTGCCATCATCGAACGGACGATATCCGTGACCGACTCGTTCTCGAGGATGCTCGAGCGGTCCTTGTACATGACCTTCCGTTGGTCCGCCATGACGTTGTCATAACCGAGAAGCTGCTTCCGCGCATCGTAGTTGTTTCCTTCGACACGTTTTTGCGCTGATTCGACCGCTTTCGAGACCATGCGGCTCTCAATCGGTTGCGTGTCATCCATCCCGAGACGCTCCATCATGCTTTGGAGGCTATCCGTTCCGAAGCGACGCATGAGCTCATCTTCGAGTGATAAGTAGAACTGGGATTTACCCGGGTCCCCTTGACGGCCCGCACGACCACGTAGCTGGTTATCGATTCGGCGTGATTCGTGACGCTCTGTCCCGATGATGTAAAGACCACCGAGGTCGATGACACCTTCTCCGAGCTTGATGTCGGTACCACGACCGGCCATGTTCGTCGCAATCGTGACGGAACCTTTTTGACCGGCGTTCTCGATGATTTCCGCCTCACGCGCGTGGTTCTTCGCGTTTAAGACATCGTGACGAATCTTCTTCTTCGTCAAAAGCTTGCTCAAGTATTCAGATGTCTCGACGGCGACCGTACCGACGAGGATCGGTTGTCCCGTCGCGTGAACTGCCGAAATCTCTTCCACGACGGCTTTGAACTTGCCTTCCATCGATTTGAAGATGAGGTCTGCCTTGTCATCCCGGAGAATCGGTTTGTTCGTCGGAATCGTCACGACTTGCATGTTGTAGATGTTACGGAACTCTTCTTCCTCTGTCTTCGCTGTACCGGTCATCCCGGCAAGTTTCTCGTACATCCGGAAGTAGTTCTGATACGTGATTGTGGCGAGCGTCATCGATTCGCGTTGAATCTCGACACCTTCTTTCGCCTCGATTGCCTGGTGAAGACCTTCCGAGTAGCGGCGTCCGTCCATGACACGACCCGTGAATTGGTCGATGATCATGACTTGCCCCTCACGTACCATATAGTCGATATCGTGATGCATGACCGCGTTTGCACGAAGGGCGAGCCCGACGTGGTGGTTGACGGCGACGTGCTCGATTGCGAACAGGTTGTCGATGCCGAAGAACTTCTCGGCGAGGTCGACCCCTTGGTCCGTCAAGAGGACCGACTTCGTCTTCACGTCGACCGTGTAATCGTCTTCCTCTTTCAACGTACGGACGAACGCATCCGCGCGCGTGTAGAGTTCAGTCGACTTTTGAGCCGATCCTGAGATGATGAGCGGAGTACGCGCCTCATCGACGAGGATTGAGTCGACTTCATCGACAATCGTGTAGTAGAGCTCACGTTGAACACGGTCTTCTTTATAAAGGACCATGTTGTCACGGAGGTAATCGAATCCGAGCTCGTTGTTCGTCGAGTACGTGATATCACAATTATAGGCCGCTTGTTTCTCGACACGGTCCATGTTCGACACGTTGAGGCCGACTGAAAGACCGAGTGCGAAGTAGAGCGGCTCCATGAGTTCTTTATCTCGTTTCGCCAAATATTCGTTGACCGTTACGACGTGTACGCCACGGCCAGTGAGCGCGTTCAAGTAGACAGGAAGTGTCGCGACGAGCGTCTTCCCTTCACCGGTTTTCATTTCGGCGATGTCGCCGTTATGGAGCACATAGCCCCCGATGAGCTGGACACGGTAATGACGCATCCCGAGCACACGCTCCGATGCCTCACGACAGACCGCGAACGCCTCCGGCAAGAGATCGTCAAGTGTCTCGCCTTTTGCCAGACGTTCCCGGAACTCTTCCGTCTTCGCCTGAAGCTGTTCGTCGGACAATGCTTTGATTGGTTCGGCGAACGACTCGATCAAGTCGGCCGCTTTCTCTGCTTTTTTCAACATTCGTTTCTGTGGAGCAAATAACTCTTTCAAAAAGTTCGCCATACTCATATCTCCTCTGCACTCACTAAAAAATGCATGTTTTTTCCCTAATGTACAGTTTAACCGAAGTGGTGCCACCTTTCAAGGAAAGGCAAAAGGAAACGACCCCCCGAAGCCGGGAGGTCGTGTAGTGTCAAGTTTATTATTCAGGTTCGATCAAGCCGTACTTCCCATCTTTACGACGGTAGACGACGTTCGTGTTGCCCGTTTCTGCGTCTGAGAAGACGAAGAAGCTGTGACCGAGCATATCCATTTGAAGAATCGCCTCTTCCGTGTCCATCGGTTTCAACGTGAAGCGTTTCGTCCGCACGAGTTCGAGTTCTGCCTCGTCCTCATCGTAGACGGCCGGTGTATCATCAGGTCCTTCTAAAGACTTGAAGTACTCGCCGACGCCACCTTCTTTCCCGCGTCCTTTACGGTTGAGTTTCGTTTTGTGTTTACGGATTTGACGTTCCAATTTATCGACGACGAGGTCGATTGCCGCATACATGTCGAGGTTGATGTCCTCAGCACGGAGCAACAAGTTCGGCATCGGGATCGTCACTTCCACTTTTTGTTTCTCGTTATACACTTTCAAGTTGACGTAAGCCGTCTGTGCATCCGTAGGAGTTGTGAAATACCGAGTCAACTTCTCCAGCTTTTTCTCGACATAGTCTTTGATTGCTGGTGTGACCTCAATGTTTTCGCCGCGAATGTTATAAATCATCTGAACTCCTCCTTAGAAATAACCGCTTGAACCAATGATTCGTCGAACGAGACGGAATCTCCTGCTTCATTTCTTAAAAAAGAAAGGGGAACCAGGTGGCTCACTCATATTATACCCCGAAAACGCTGCGATTGAAAACGTTATCATCAGAAAATAATGACAATTTTGTTCCGAATTCAACATTTCCTAGAACGAGCGAAAGGTATAGAAAGAAAATACCCATTCCACTCATTTTTAAACGCCTTTTTTTATTATGTAGAAAAAATAAAAGCCGACTCCCAAGGGAGCCGGCTTCGTGGTTTGAAATTATAATTTTACAACGTTAGCCGCTTGTGGGCCACGCTCGCCATCAACGATTTCAAACTCTACATCTTGACCTTCGTCAAGTGATTTGTAGCCTTCAGATTGGATTGCTGAGAAGTGTACGAACACGTCTTTGCCGCCTTCAACTTCGATGAATCCAAAACCTTTTTCTGAGTTAAACCATTTTACTTTACCTACCATGTGTAAATCCATTCCTTTCACCATTGGAGAATACAGAGGATTGTCCTCTACGGCTAATCTTACCACCTTCTTGTAAGCGTGACAAATACTTTCTCAAATATTTGTAAACGTTTCGTCATTTGGCTTTCATTGGAATTATATTTCCCTACTTTTCATATTGTCTTGTTGAATTTACATTTTTTGTGATATATCATTGAAGGGATGATTTAGGTTTGTGCCGTTTGTCTTTAGCCGATCCTGAAAATCTAATACGAGGAGGATGGTGCAGCGTATGCGCTCCTACTATTCTGAGGAAAAATATCGCATCACAAAGCGAACCGTGGCGATTCTCCCTTGCTTTGACATCATGAAGCAGTCACGGATCATTCTCGAGGATGGCACCGAGATTTCAACCCCGCTCCGGCCGTACCAGTTGTTGCAACTTTCTTGCCGCCAGTACAACAGCTCGATCGAGGAAAGAATCTTCATCGCCAAACGCGTCGCCGGCGTAAAAGGGAAAGTCCCTGTCGTGATTGAACCGACAACTGGACTCGTCTTCTTCCCGACGAAGTCTCCAAAACGAGACGATTGTGAATGGTATGCCTGGTCCCATATTCGAGACATACTGAACATTGAGGGTGAGCCGAACGGGCTTGTCCTCACGACTGATGGACATCAAATCCAAACGAACGCAACACCGTACGTCCTCCGGAACCAGCTCAAAGCGACAGGTGAACTTGTCGCCCGGTTCCAACAATTGAACGCGAGCCCCGTGCTCGAGTCCTGACACGCCTTCCGTCGAAAAGACGGAAGGTTTTTTTCTATTGTATCGCTTCATTTTTTTAAAAAGAGGTCGATATTATGGTCGAGGTGACAAACATGCAAATTCAAGCCCAAGCGACCGCCGTCAGTTCGGTCTTACCAGGCATCCAGACGAACCGGACGTACAAGGCCGAACTCGTCAAACAAACAGGACCCGACTCCGCGATTGTCAAGATCAACGGTGAAGAAGTCGAGGTCACATTTAAAGATGGGCTTCCGAAAACGAACCCGTTCCAAGTGACGCTCGCCGAACAGGACGGCGTCTTGATGGCGACCGTCGTTCCTCCAAAGGAAGAGACACTTGAATCCGCACCACCTGCGTCCGCGTCGTCAAAGCTTGATGCGAAGATTCAGACGCTCCTCGCTTCCCTTCCACCTGAAGTACGAAGCGCGGTCAGCCGTCTGCTACAATCCGGACGCTTGCCGATGAACGAAGACACGGTACGCCTTCTCGAGACGGCTTTCAAAGGGGACATGCGGGACGTCATCCTACATTTGAAGACGCTCGACACTCCGACCGTTCCTCGTGAGATGGCTCGGGAAATCGCCGTCCTCTCTTTGAACGAAGCGAAACAACAGATCACACCGCCGGCGCCGAACGCTCCTTACCCACAAAAAGAGCGGTATGTCGAACTCGTCAATCTGTCACGTCCCGTGAGTGAACGCGTCACGCCGACACCGGAAACGATTGACCGGGTCATCCGTGACCTCACGCCGACGACACCGATATCATCGCGTCCGATTGAATCTGAATCGCGCCAAGCGATGCCGCTTCCTCCAATCAACGGGAAGCAAGTGATGGTGAAGGAAGTGACGTCACATCTAGCGACCGTCACGAACACGTTCCGAAACGAGCAGGCGACCGTCACGAAACAACTCGGACAAGTCGCTGCGTTGATCGAGACGAACCCGCATGCGGCACGCCCTGCCCTCGAGACCGTCTCGACCCGTCTGACACAACTCGTCCAAAAGACGGACGCCTTGCTTCATACCGACGTGACTCAAGAGAAGCAATTGGTCGCCATGACGGCCAAACTCGACGTCGCGTTGTCGTTGCTTGCGACGAAACCACAAGAGAGTGCGACACTCGTCAAAGAGGTCCGAGCGGCACTGAATGATTTCCGTTATGCGCCGAACCAGACACGCATCGAATATATCCCACACGGGGCGACACGTGCCGGCGAGATGCCGACCGTCGCGCCACTCAAGCTCGATTCGACATTATCTGGACGACACATCCAGGAAGTAGCGCAACGTGTGCAGACACAGGCACAGCTCGCCCAAGCGACGTCCAATACGCCGACATCAGCTTTATCGGTACGTGGAGATACGACGAACCCCGAGGCGCAACGCCTCGCCTCGTTCTTCCAAGTCCAACAGACGCTCAACCGCCTTGATGGCGGTCAGCTCCATCAACTCTTGTTCGCCCTACCGGCAAAAGTTCAAGAGATCGACACCGGAATCCATGTTCATATCCAAAACCGGGAGGCCGGGGACGTTGTCGACTGGGAGAACAGTGTCCTCTACATTCGTTTAGAGACCCCACGTCTTGGAGAAATTGGTGTCAAACTCGAAGCAAAAGATCGAAACCTCCGACTCACACTCGAGCACGACGATTCGACGGTCGAGCGACTCGCTCGTCCCCTTCTCGGGAAAATCGAACAAACGCTCGAGACAATTGGATATAAGAGTGTGACGACCCAGTTCAAACCGCTCACGAAAGCTGATCGTGTCATCGAAGAGCCTACGATAGCACCGACGACAGGATATGACTTTAGAATTTAGGAGGTCCCGATGTACCAACGCATGGATTTGACGAAACGTAAGACGGCCGCGGTCGTCCGCTATGATGAAACGACGGATAAAGCGCCCGTCATCGTCGCCCGCGGGACCGGAGCCGTCGCTGAAAAGATTTTACAGGAAGCACGTGCCCGAGGAGTAGCGGTCGAGAACGACCATTCCTTGCTTGGCCATTTGCTCGACCTTGACCTAGGAGACGCCATCCCACCCCAACTTTATGATGTGATGGCAGAAGTGTTGTTGTTGATAGAGGAACTTGATTCGATCAAAGGAGAACAAAGATGAATTCAACCCAATTATATGAAATGAGGCCGGAAGAGCTGACTCAGGCGATGCTTCACGCACTCGTCTATCACTATAAACATGCGCAAGATTCGACGATTGCCGAACGAAACCGTCATCTTCGCCAAGCCCGTGAACTTTTAGTCAAACTTCACCAAGGACTCCATGACGGCGGCGGGATTATCGCGGCTCAACTGGATGAAATTTATCTATATATGGCAAACGCAAGCGTCGAAGCTATCATCGACCAGGATAAGGAAAAAATCGCCGAACTACATACGCTCGCAAGTGACCTCGATCAAACATGGGGTGAAGCAATGGAGCGTGCCAAGACCCAACCTGTCACGACTGGAGGAAACCGTTATGAAAATTACGAATAACGTCCAAGCATTAAAAGCGTATACATCTCTTTCCCTGAATCAAGCGTCAATGAAAAAAACGATGGATCGCCTCTCAAGTGGGATTCGCATCAACAAGGCATCTGATGATGCGGCAGGACTCGCCATCTCAGAGAAAATGCGGATGCGCCTCGACTCGCTCTCGATGGCAGAACGCAACACGCTCGACAGTATCTCACTCACGCAGACACTCGAAGGCGGGATGAACGAAACACACGCCCTTCTCCAACGGATGCGTGAATTATCGGTTCAATCAGCAAATGGAACGCTCAGTGAAGACGACGCCAAAGCTGTCCAGGAAGAAATTAACGCGTTGACTGCCGAAGTGACACGAATTGCCGAAACGACGGAATTCAACTCAAAGAAAATTATGAATGGCGAATACATGCAAGGCAATAATACGTTATTCTTCCAAATCGGTGCAGGTAACAATGAAGCCGTCATCTTAAATGTGGAAGATATGCGGGCGCATGCACTCAATATCACGATGACGACACCCGGTGGCGGAGAACTTCCTGCCGTCGACCATGACAACGATTCGACGACACCCACTGAAACGTATTATGCATTGAGTGTGTTGACACCTGAGGATGCGGGTGATGCCATTTCGAAATTCGATGCAGCCATCAACAAAGTGTCACTCGAACGTTCAAAACTCGGAGCCATCCAAAATCGCTTAGAAGCGAACGTCAGCGTCGTCGCCATCGGCTCAGAAAACTTAACGGCGTCTGAGTCACGAATCCGTGATGCCGACATGGCCCGTGAAATGATGGACTTCGCACGTCTAAACATTTTGAACCAGTCCGGCATGGCGATGATTGCCCAGTCGAACGCATTGCCGCAAGGCGTGTTACAATTATTGAACTAACCTAAAGAAAGGACGGTTGCCCATATGGACATTCGTCGCATCATGGAGACGCAATCGCTCCTCGGCTCAAGTAAGGCAAAGCGCGCCGAAGTCGAACCCGGTGTCTCCTTCCAAAATGTGATCGGTCAGAAGCGCGAAGACCGGGAGCATGAACGCTTCCAACGTCAAATCGCCGCGATTCATGAACAAGGAGAACTTCTAGCTGAAAGTCAGACTGTCGAAGCGCTTGCCGAATACAAACAAATGATTAAAGACTTTATGAAAGAGGCCGTAGACGCGGCACTCCGTCTCGAAGATAAACGCGGATTCAATCGCCGCGGGCGCGCGAAGATTTATAAGGTCGTCGAACAAGTCGACCAAAAACTCCTCGCGCTGACAGATCAGGTCATCTCGGGTGAGGCCTCTCGCCTTTCCCTACTCGACCAAGTCGGTGAAATTCGCGGATTGCTCGTCAATGTCTATGTGTGAGGTGTCGAGATGGCAGAACATTTGTTTTTGAAGAAAGTCAAATGTCCGTATTGTTTACAAGAAAGTAAGACGAACCGTGTCTTATCACGTCACATCCGTCCACTCGAAGTTGAGAAGGATGGCTACACAACGTATGATGGACCGAATCCTTATTTATACGAACCGACCGTCTGTGACCATTGTCACCTCGTCTTCCACGACTCGTTCGACAAGGTGCGCAAACATAACCGAGAAGCGCTTGAGACGAGCTACTTCAATCAAGTGAATCCGGATGTGTTGAAAGGCGACCGTTCATATGAGCACGTCATCCTTCTCTATAAGTTCGCCGTCATGACGGCCCAGTTGAGCGGACAAAAACCATCTGTCATCGCTATGCTCGGGATGCGAATCGTATGGATGTACCGATTGATTGGGGATGCAGCGTCTGAAAAGGAATGGATGCAGCGGACGCTCGATAAATACAATGAGGTGCAAGAAGCGTATACAGACCCGATTCGGACCGGATTACCGTACGACCAGCTCATGTTGCGGATTGCCGATTTGTCGGCCGCGCTTGACTACTACGAGGACGCGCGTCGCTGGTATGGGATTCTCCTCAGCAGTAAGGAAGTATCGGAACGCATCCGGAACCAGGCCCGTGATCATTGGGAAGAGTTTCGATTGGAGCACGCCTAATCAGAAGTGTGGGACCTTGTGTCTCACACTTTTTGAATACAAAAAATCGCACTCATCCACTCACATTCAAACGCAATCGGCACAATTGATGAATAAGAGATCCACGCAACATTGACTACCCAGTACCCTCATGTCGACTATGCGGTGACGTCTTGCAGGATGTATCCCATGGAATCTCAATTGCTATAACATTAATTTAATTTTTAGTGGGATAGATATGGGGTATATTCAAAGCAGATACATACGAAGAGGAGGATCTTTTCATGTTTGAAACGCAATATCTCGATACC
Source organism: Exiguobacterium sp. s132 (assembly GCF_018617235.1). Taxonomy (GTDB): domain Bacteria; phylum Bacillota; class Bacilli; order Exiguobacteriales; family Exiguobacteriaceae; genus Exiguobacterium; species Exiguobacterium profundum. Next base: position 1,439,731 of record NZ_JACSJU010000001.1, read on the forward strand.
GTACGTGCTACGTTTAAAAGCCAGAAACAACTCGCTGAGCGCGCGCTCGTCCAAGTGAGTGAAGAGGACCTGCACAAGACACTTGCGCCGGACACACTCTCGCTCGCCTTGATCATCCAGCACATGGCGAATAACATGAAGTCGCGTTGGACCGATTTTTTGACGACAGACGGCGAGAAGCCGGACCGTGACCGGGACGCCGAGTTCGAGGACCAGCAGCTATCCCGTGCGGAGCTCATGGAGGTTTGGGACGAGCGTTGGCAACTGTTGGATAATGTTTTAGCTGATTTGACACCAGATGACTTAGGGAAGAACGTGATGATTCGAGGGGAAGCCCATTCCGTGATTGACGCGATCGAACGCCAAGTGTCGCATTATGGGTATCATGTCGGACAAATCGTCTATCTGTCGAAGCTATTCGCCGGGAGCGACTGGGATGTGTTGTCGATTCCGTTGCCGCATCAGCGTAAATAACAATTCCTGTTGCAACACTTCAACGAGATATTATTTCAATGAAGCACTTTTTTGGACATCAAGACAATTGAATCAGTCAACTTTAATGGGGGTTACAAAATGGATATGACTTTAAAGCAATTGCCTGAAACTGAAATTGCATTTATCAGACGTACGGGTAGCTATTTTGAACCACAAGAACATTGGGGGAAATTAATACATTGGGCGACGGAACACAACCTTTACCCTCCATCAAGTCAATTTATCGGTATTTCATTAGATAATCCGAACGATGTTGATCCTCATGAATGTAGACATGATGCTTGTGTCACAGTTCCTAAAAACTTTGATAAAACAGGGCACGGGGAGATACAATTTAAAATGCTAGAAGGTGGTCAATACATCGTGCACCATTTCTACGATACTCCAGAAAAACTGAGTGAGACGTATAAATATATTTTTGAAGAATGGTTACTAGAACGCGAATATTCAGTGGACGAATCTAGAAATACCTTGGAGTTCAATTTGAACAATCCAGCTGAAGATCCCGACGGAAAATCTAAAGTCGATTTATATGTACCCATTAAGAATTAAGATTTTACAAAATGAAAAAATTAAGATACAAGGAACTCTCAAAATATGAGAATCCCTTCTTATATTCTCTATGCTAACCACTATGCTTATTGTGTAGTAATAATCAACCATGAGACTAGGCGTACCGATTTTATTTGGCACGCCTACTCTTATTTTGTCACGTTAAGTGTATATTCGTAGCGGTCTTCTGCCACTTTGTCGAAGTTCTCGTTGAATGGTCCATCGATGACGACTTTCAAGTCCGTCAGCTCTTCTGGTTTTGCTTTCACGAAGAAGAGGACGTTCCCTTCTTTCTTCACCTTTCCTAAAAATTCTCCACCGACGTCATCTGAGAACCATAAGTCCGAAGACACCTGTTCCCCTGTGTTCGTCACCAGTGTTGCCTGGTTCGGATGGAAGCTCATCGTCTCGTCGACCGTATTCTCGACCAACATGTTCATCGCGACGACCGTCACCTCTTCTTGTCCATCGAATGAGTCGCTATAAGCTTCTGCGACCGTGAGGCGTGACGTCTGTACTTTGTCGATGGCGAATTGAATCGGACCCATCGTCTCCGTGATCGTGAGTGCCTTATTCTTCATGTAGATCTTGTTCGTACCGAGTTCACTTTCTTGGACGTCCGTCTCTTCAACAGTCGTCTCCTCTGGTACGTTCGCTTCCGCCTCTACCACTTCTTCCGTATCCGTCGCCGTCGTCTTCAGTTCGTCTGCTTCCCCGCAACCGACAAGTAGTGCGAGCGGTACCGCCACCAGTAAGCCAAATCGTTTCATGTTCATCTTCATCTCTCCCTTTTCTTAATCCAAGTGATGTTGTGGTTAAGACGAATATAACGAATTGACAAACCGAACCGTATTAAGAAAAAGTTCCAGGTAAAATAAAAGTCAAGGCCCATAATCGGACCTTGACATGTATACTTATCCTCTTGATTTCAGCTCTTCTTCCTCGTATGGGTCAGGACGATCCTCAAACGGCGTATCGTCCTCGACGTACGCTTCAAGTTTCGGGTCCCGTTCCACGTATTCATCGTACGCTCCCTCTGGACCATAGACGAAATAACGGCGCTTCCGTGACGATATCTTGGACTCTTTCTCACGCATCTCGTTTCCCTCCCTCTTTCCAGAAAAGAAGCAACGGCTACATTGATGTTTACCCGATTATAGCGGAAAACAGACATCATTTCATCTATACCCTTTATATGAAACTTTTCCTTTCCACAGCCGTATACATTTACAACGATTCGATGAAAGGAAGATTCATATGCAACTATTGAAAAAAGGAATACTTCGGAGTCTCATTTGGTCGTTGCCATTCGCGATACTTGCTCTCTATCAAGGTTGGTCAGGGAATACAGAGGCTGTGCATGGAATGTTCATCTACGCAGGGGTCGCCTTCTTCCTCGGGCTCACAAGCGTTATTTATGAAGTCAAACAGTGGTCGTTCAAGAAACAAATCTTCATTCATTGGAGCGTTATGCACGTGACAATCCTACCACTTCTATGGTTCGGTCGGTCTACGCCAATCACATCGCTTCAAGATGCCGCACGTCTCTATTTAAACTTCACGGTGAGTGGTCTGATTTTATTTACCGCTTCTTATTTCATCATCCGCATGCGTCGACAAGTCAAAGCCTCTTAACACAAAAGCTCGAAGGCATATGCCTTCGAGCTTTTTACGTCTGCTGGTCGAATAGACCAGAAAAGTTAGAATCGACGTCTTCATATGGGTCGACATATGATTTGACCGTCTTCCGTTCCATCCGGGCTGTCCCTAGCGTCATCCCTAGACGCTGGTGCTCGGCTTCAATGAGACGAGAAATCTTTTGACTATCGTCGACGAGTTGCCTGAGGACCTTTTGATCGGCTTTTTCCAAATCGGGACCGTGTGCTGCGAGCAACTGTTCCCTATCATCTAAAAGCTCATGGATTTGTTCCATCCATGTATCATACGTCGGTTCTTCCGGGACTTGTGCGAGCAGTTCTTTCAAGCGTTGCGTCTTTAAGATGATTTCATCAATCGGTCTCATGACTGCTTCGCGAGTTTCATCGCTTCCTTCCACGTATCACGTAGTTCGGTCGTAAAATCAAGTACCTCGTCAAGGATAGCTGTATCGTTCTTGACGTTCGCATCAACGAGGCGGCGCCACATGTAGTCATAGAGCGAATCTAAGTTCGCTGAGACAGCGATGTCTTTATTGAGTGTCAGACGAAGTTCCCGAAAAATAGCTTGCGTCTTTTGAATGTTGACGTTCTTTAAATCAGGGTTACCTTGATCGATTGCAAGCTTGGCGAGGCGCATGAACTTGAGCGCTCCGTCATAAAGCATAAGCGTCAGTTCCTGTGGATTTGCGGTCGTGACCGCATTGTTTTGATATGCTGCATATGGATTGGCTACCATTTAAACTCCTCCTCTTACATGCCTCCGCCTAAAAACTGTGACAGTGATGCCGCTTGAGCATTCGCTTGGTTCATCGCTGTTTCCATCGCTGTGAAACGACGGTAATAGGCGTTTTCTTTATCGACGAGTAAATCATTTAACCGCTTGATACGCGAATCAATATCGGTCATTTCTTTCCCCATCGAATGGGTTTGTGCGCCAGAACCTTCCGCTCCTGCGATTCGTGTAATCGTATCGCGCGAATCTTTGGCAGCATCTCGGATTTGTGGCAATAATCCAGTTTCAGCATCTGTAAACAACTGATATACTTGCTCCGGATCTTTTTCGATAGCCGCTTTTAGCTTCTCTTCATTGAGTTCGATTTTACCACCATTGGTGAAATCCGCTCCAGTCGAAAGACCGATTTGGAACAATCGTGACATCTCGACGTCATTCGATGAAGCTGTAGCACTCGACCATTTGCTCCGAAGATTGTCCATAGTTCCGCGTAAAATCGTATCACCGCGAAGCATACCGCTCATCGCTTTTTCTTCCCACTTCTTGATTTCGTCTTCAGATAACTCATCACGTTGAGCTTGAGTCAACGGTGAAAACGAACGGAATCGTTCTTCTCGTGTTTTTTTGTTCATGAGGTCGATGGTCTCATTGTATTTATCAACGAACCCTTTAATTCCGTCAAAGATTTTTTGAGTGTCTGTCGCAGAAGACAAGTTTACTTTAGTACCATCATTGAATGAGGACTTCAATGTGATGGTCATATTATCAATCGTAAAGGTGTTTGAACTTTGGGTCAACGTAATGCCGTTCACATCCACAGATGCATTCGTCCCGGCTACGGATCCATTTAAACCAAATAGTGCTTTAGCTGCAGTGCCTTCAAATTCGATAATCGATTTCACGCCCGTGTCTTTACGTGTTAATGAAATCTGCCCTGAAGTTTGATCAAAGAACGCACTAATTCCTGTCTTTGTGCCATTCAACGCGGTAACGAGATCTTTAAACTTAGCATTCTCATCAACATATACTGTCTGTAAAGCTCCACCGTCTTCGTTACGGAAACGAACTTGATAGCCAGCTTCATACACGACTTGTGCACCTTCAGGGATTGTCACTCCACTATCGAACGTAATCTTCCCAGTTGCCGCATCGTACGTATGTGCTAATGAAATCGCATTACCATCTTTATCCGTAAAAGTTGGCGGATTATTCGGTAGCGGTTTCACTACGAGTTCAGTTGTTCCCGCAGTTAACGTTTGTTTCCGAATGCCAACTTCTAACCCGAGTGTCGAAACTGCCGTGTCATTTGTGATGCCTCCACCATTTGCCACCGCTACATGAGAAGCCGAGGTAGCCAACGTCGCTGAATTGATAGTAAGCGAAGCGTTTCCACTTGATGGACCTGCAACGACAGATACACGCGATTCATCAGAGGATGAAGCCGTTTTTGCGTAATAGTTTCGGCTGAACATCATATCGACCGCGCTGTTTCGTAATGCTAACAGTGAACGGTTGACCTCACGATAAGAGTCACGCCGCCATTCGGTCAATTGTTTTTTCTGTTCTAAACGATCTACTGGAATTCGTTCTGCTTGCATCATTTGTTTAATGATACTATCGGTATCGATCCCACTGGCTAATCCGCCAAATCGAATTGGTGATGTCATATGCCCACTCCTTTTTTATATCCGTTCGTCGAATAAATGATTAAACTCCATAAACGCCGCAAAGAAATCCATTGATTTTTTACTTGGGATTTCACGGATTACTTCATTGTTCGCATCGACGATTTGAATATAATAATCATTCAGTTTTTCGTGCTTCATAAATTTCAAGCCGGTACGTTGCTTTTCAAGGACTTGATTCGCCTTCTCGACCGCTGCCTCTAACTTTGTAATGTGTTGAGGCGTCGGAAGAATAACAATACCTTCATCGGCGAGTTGAGTTTGATTGGCCTCAACGAACACATTTTTAGTTTGCTCATACGGTAATACAGAAGAAGGCAAGTGAAGTCTGACTTCAGAAATGGTCGGATTCATAGTCTTCTACTCCCTCACATGTTATGGTCTCATTTCTTATATCGGTCAAAATACTTTTTCCTTAAGTTTCTTCTTCTTTCTCACACATAATAAAGAGGCGACGTAACCGCCACCTCGACAATCATCTTATTTACTTTACTTAATCAAATCCCAACTCATTGGTGTTCCACGCTCGATATCTTTTCTTGCCACTTTACCAAGAATGGAATCGATATGTTTCGGAGCCAATCCATGTCCCGGACGAATTGACCTGACATGTTCAGTCGTGAAGACTTCCCCAGCTTGAATATCTTTCACCACAAACAACGAACGTGCGAACTCACGATTCTTCACTTTTTTCTCGTTTAATTGATAGTCGACGCGCCCTAATGCTTGTTCCGCTTCTCGAACTGCATCGACCATCGCTTTAAACTCATGAGGCTCTAAAGAAAAACTAGCGTCTGGACCGCCAATTGACTTATCTAAAATAAAGTGTTTTTCAATCACCTTCGCTCCCAACGCGACAGACACGATCGGTGCAGTGATTCCAAGCGTGTGATCCGACAATCCGACTTCGACACCGAAAGTCTCTTTCATATTTTGTATCGTTAAGAGATTCGCATCCTCAATTTTTGCTGGATAGGCTGACGTACATTTCAATAATATGATTTGCTCGTTTCCAACTTTACGACAGACGGATACTGCATCTTCAATTTCTTGAAGCGTTGCAATTCCAGTTGAGATGATGATTGGTTTGTTCTTGGAGGCAACATATTCAATGAGTGGTAGATCAGTGATTTCAAATGAAGCGATTTTGTACGCAGGTACCTGTAAGCTTTCTAATAGATCCACAGCAGTAGGGTCGAAAGGACTTGAAAAACAAACGATATCCAACTCTTTTGCATAATCCATCAACTCTTTATGCCACTCCCACGGTGTATAGGCCTCTTGGTACAAGTCATAAAGTGTGCGACCATCCCAAATCGTACCACTTTTAATTGTAAAATATTCTTTACTTGATTGGATGGTAATGGTGTCAGGAGTATAAGTTTGTAACTTAATTGCATCTGCACCAGAATCCTTTGCAGCTTTTATTGTATCAAGTGCGAGCTGAATATCTTGATTATGGTTCGCCGATAATTCCGCGATAATAAATGTACTTTTAGTATTCTTTGTAAAAATATCTTGAATATTAATAGGCATTCTTATACACACCTCGTAGTTAATCACATTTAAATAATTTCATAGTCAACTATTTTTAAAACATTGTCTTTACACCGTACATAGTAGTCACTATCGATTTTCTCAATTACGCCAATAGTGTCCAAGTTACTTATTGAATCAGAGCATTGAATTATTTTATGAATAATTATCTTACTGCCATTCTTCAAATAATAATAAGCACCTGGATATGGTTTAGCTTGTGCTCTCACAAAATTAATTACTTCAAAAGTATTTTTAAAAAAATCTATGTAGCCCATTTCAGGAGTTCTTCTTCCAAAGTAACTTCCTTGACTTTCATTCTGTACTTTAGGCAATATTCCACTCTGTATATCTGTCAAAGAGTCCAATAGTAAGTCCGGGTATTCTTTTTCAAATTTTATCAACAAGTCATACCCAGTATCATCTTCCTCAATTTTAATTCGTATCTGCTTAATTATATTTCCAGTATCTACACCTTCGTCAATTAAGTGTGAAGTAACACCGCTGTATGTTTCGCCATTTATGATACTCCAAACGTGTGGGGTTCTTCCTCTATATTTTGGTAATAATGACCCATGAAGGTTTATAGCCACCTCTACAGAATTAATGATTTTAGAAGGTAAAATATATCTGTAATTTACACTCACTAGATAGATAGAATTCTCGATTAAGATTTGTTCCAGTAGCTTATTTCCTTCTTTCCTTACATCTATATAGGAATAGGGAATATTATTAACTTCACAGTATGAATCCACACTATGCTCACTCATGTCTTTATGAGTTAATACAAACACAACATCATACTTGTTTTGAATTAAAGTATCTAAACAAACTTTTCCTAGTTTACCAAAACCACAAAATATCATCCTCATTACAACAAACACCTCTACTTTAACAATCGATCAACTATTCTCTTACATCCACGACCATCAATTAAACCTTTTGATCTATGATAGAACTCTAATCTACTGTCATAAGTTTTTAAACGATTAATCTCAAAAAGTAAGTTTTCAATCCAAAAAGGATCATCTGAGTCAATCAAACAATTAATTACATTGAAATCAAACAATCCATTTATATTGTTTTGTTGATTTTCAGCAGTTTTGATTGGTATGAAAGGAGTATTCGTAGCAGTTAATTCATATACAGTTTGTCCAGCAGCAGTAATAGAAAAATCGGAATCAATCATTAACTCTTTCATTTCATAAGCACTTGCATTATTAATAATATTTACATTCTCGATTCTATTTTCGTCTATAAGTTCAGGACTGCTTTTTCCGTTCCCTAACACTATATCAAAAGAGAATAATGGAAAATGGGGAATTACTTTCTTGATTATTTCTTCTGTCAATCCTTTTGCGTCTGATCCACCTAGAGTAACAAGGACTTTTTTTACATCCTCATTAATGATTCGTTCTCGCTTGTTAGTGAATTCTTTACGCAAAATAATATAATCTGGTCCGCTCAGTTCATTCTCGTTATTTTTAACTGATGATTCTTTGATTAATGCAGGAGTCAAAGTAATTCCTTTTGGATAATTTAGTCTATTGTAATCATCAATATACATACAATTAACTGATTTTAACTTAATATATTCAAGCACTTCTATATCAGCAATATATGAATCAATGATGCAATATGTTTGGTCAAATGAATTCCTTTCAAGATAGGATAAAGATAACCAATCAGCTATCTCATATTCTTTATTGGATAACATTTCAATTCTTTCTAAATCTGTATTAACAATGAGTTTTGCATTCAATCCCCTCAATACAATTTCATCATATAATGCACTACATCTAGAAATATGACCAAATCCGTTATCGTTTCCACCCTCAGTGAAAATTATAATATTCATACAAATACATATCCTTTGTCAGATCTACATTAATATTTTTTTTGTTCAATATGAGAATTGATGATACTTAGATCTGGGTTATTTTCCAATAGATTTAAAATTTCAGATAAATAAAATGAGTGAGTTCCTGTATAAAGTTTCTTATATATGCTTGTAATCAGTTCTAAGTCTTCTTCAGTATCTAAAGTCAATCGATAGTTCGATGCATTTATTGGGTTAATATGATGATATACATTTTGACTTTTTTCATACATATAGGGTGTAACATGTTCTATATGATAATCTTCACTATGGTTATTAAATGCATCGCTTAGTAATTCACTCGAGAAAATTTCAATATCTAAACCTCGTGGAAATGTTCTTTTACTCAAATCCTGGCCCGCATTTGTTACAATGTCGTATCGATTATTATGATACGTTTCAATCATTTGGTCTATTACGAAAGGATCTATCAAGGGACAATCTGAAGTGATTCGAATCACCACATCAGCTTCGGCTTCCATAGCTGCCTCATAGTATCGACTCAGTACGTTATCTGAACTTCCTCGATACACACGAACACCATATCGCTTTGCTTCCTCCGACAATACATCGTCTTCACTCAAAGTTGTCGTTGCAACGATGATTTCATCAATTAATTTCGCTTGTTTTACTCGAGTAATCACATGGTCAAGCACCGTGCGGCCTTGCAGTTTAATCAATACTTTCCCAGGAAGCCTCGTTGAGCCCATCCGTGCTTGAATAATCGCCACCGTTTTCATAGCCATTTTTCACTTCCCATATCGTTTTAACACTTTTTTCACCGCATCGATCACATCGTACACATCTTCCTCAGTCATCGCAGGAAATAGAGGGAGTGTAATGATATCTTCATATAGCGTTTCTGCGTGTGGACAAATCCCTTTTTCATACCCTAGCTCTTGATAATATGGCATCCAATGAACAGGAATATAGTGGACGTTGACTCCAATGTTTTCATTTAATAAGGCCTCAAATAGTTCTTTCCGTGAACCGTTTAACCGGTTTTGATTTAAGCGAATGATATATAAGTGCCAGCTGGACTCTCCACTTTCATCTTGATGCGGTATCGTAATTTCAGATAACTCGCGAAATGCCTCATTATATAAAGAAACATAGTATTTTCGTAACTCAATAAATCGTTCAATCTTCTTCAATTGGCTTGTTCCAAGGACAGCTTGAATATCTGTCATTCGATAATTGAAACCCAAAAACTGCATTTCGTAGTACCAAGGACCATGGTGATCAACTAACTGTTCAGCACTTTTTGTAATTCCATGGGTCCGAAATTGTAATAATTTACGATAATACACTTCATCATTTGTCGTGATGATTCCACCTTCACCCGAAGTAATATGTTTAACAGGATGAAAACTAAACATCGTCATATCACTTAGTGCACCGATTCGTTTCCCTTGATAGGTGGCACCTAACGCATGAGCCGCATCTTCAATGACGACTAAGTCATGTTGTTCGGCAATTCGATGAATCTCCTGCATCGCTGCAGGTTGACCTGTAAAGTGGACAGGGATGATGGCTTTTGTGCGTGGAGTGATGGCTTGTTCAATCGCATTCGGGTCTAAGTTATACGTCGTTGGATCAATGTCAGCAAATACAGGTATTCCTTTTTGATAAAGAACACAATTCGCACTAGCTGCAAATGTCATCGGAGTGGTAATGACTTCATCCCCTTCACCAATTCCTGCTGCAAAACAGGCACCGTGTAGGGCGGCCGTCCCATTAGAAAAGGAGACAGCATATCGAGCTCCAACATACTGAGCGATTGCTTGTTCAAACTCATCAACAGCAGGACCAGTTGTTAAAAAGTCACCTCGTAACGTGTCGACCACAGCTTGAATATCTTCTTCATCGATCCATTGTCTGCCATAAGGCAGAAACGTGTTTCTTACAGGTTGATCAATCACTCTAAACTTCCTCTCATCAAAAAATGACTATGCCGTCTTCCTCACTTCACTAACTCTCTTAATTCATCGACCGATAGCCACTGATTGTTTACATTACTGACGTATGTAAACCCTTCTGGTAACGACTTTCCACCATTTGAATACTCTGCACTCCACCAAGGGAACTCAGGTTGAATGACAAAATAATCGTCGTACTCTAACGTGTGCCGTGCATCATCTTCCGTAATCATTGCCTCATGTAATTTCTCACCTGGACGAATCCCCACAATTTTGATGTCGCACTCAGGAGCAATCGCCTCAGCCAAATCAAGAATCGACATACTTGGGATTTTCGGAATAAAAATCTCTCCACCGTTCATACGTGTCAAACTATCGATAACAAACTGGACACCTTGGTCTAATGTGATCCAAAAGCGAGTCATCCGATCATCGGTCACTGGAATGACCGTTGCTCCGTCTTGCTTCAACTTCTTGAAGAATGGTACAACGCTGCCTCGGCTTCCGACGACATTACCGTATCGGACGACAGCAAATCGTGTGTCTTTATCCCCGGCATATGAGTTACCAGCGACAAACAATTTATCTGATGCCAATTTAGTTGCACCATACAAGTTAATCGGACTTGCAGCCTTATCCGTACTTAGTGCGATAACTTTTTTGACACCACGATCAATAGCCGCTTCAATAATATTTTGAGCACCATGAATATTTGTTTTCACGGCCTCGAATGGATTATACTCGCAAGCTCCGACATGCTTGAGCGCCGCGGCATGGATGACAATATCCACTCCATCAAATGCACGATAAAGGCGTTCTTTATCACGAACATCCCCAATGAAGAAGCGAATGCGGGGATCGGTAAATTCTTGTGCCATTTCATATTGCTTCAACTCATCTCGACTAAATACGATGACCTTTTTTACATTTTGTTTTAATACGGCGGAGATGAATTTTTTCCCAAAAGACCCTGTACCACCCGTGACTAAAATTGTCTGATTTGTAAACATGCTTATATACTTCCTCTCTCATGCACAATGTCTAATAAATATATTATTGGCGCTACTTGTTACTTAATGGTTTCTGCATACGCTTGTTTTATCGTGTGAAGTTGAGTTTGTAGTTCTTGAATCGACTCAAACATTCGCGACAAAATCGAAAGACGTAATGCACTCGTTCGATTATATCGATTATGGAATTTAATTTTATTTTGAATGATTAATAAATTGACGAGTTGAAGCGGCATGATATGTGTGCGGAAAGATGGCGCTTCAATCATCGCATCCCAATCCCGTAGCATTTTTTCAAACTCATCGATGGTGACCGCTTTTTGATTCATAGCGCGACCCAATCGTTTTTCAAGCATTTGCAATCGTTCGCTCACACTATCAAGTAATTGTTGTACATGCTCAATCGGGACATTCAATTCTGATTCTTTGACTTGTTCAAGTTTCTGTTTTTGAATCGGTGTGGTGTGGAGCCTTTCAAGGGATTGATACGAAACTCCCTCAATTCGAGCACCTTTCTCCGCGTAGTTGACTAGTTTTTCTTTTAATCCGAGCTGTGACTTGATTAATGCTTGGTAACTAGTTAAAAAACCAAATAAGATTGGTGTGGTTTTCCCCATCTCACCATTATTCAATGGTACGTCATATAACGTTTTAGTGAACTGACCATCGTTTGAAGAAGCTTGTTTGACCGAAGCACTATAATATTCACCTTCTCGCAATGCTAAATCTTGTCCGATCAATCCAATTGAATCAAAGTCCAAATAGTTCGCAAATGCAACCGCTGCTAACGCCACCGTAGGGTACGTACTGAAAACTATTTTTGTATAAGGTAGCAAATCTTGTGTAATCTTGGCATCAGCATAAGGGACAAGTAACCCCTTTGCTCGTTGTGGAATCTGATGATTCACTTGTAACGAATAGACAAGTGGGACATCAATTTCAATATCGTTGAAGAAATGAGCGTTAGCTTCACCAGCGTCAATCGATATGACAAAGTCCGGTCGGATTTCATTCTCCAGTAAAACTTTAACTGTCTGACCAATCGCAATGATATAGTAAGCGTGCTGAGCCTGTTTAAGATAAGGGATTGCATCTTCTAGTGAAGGCCCCCCTGCAATCATTAGCGCATGGCTTCCGTTATATTTATGTTTGAGACAATCGATGTTAAAAAGACGATCTGAATGCCGGTTTAGGTAGCTCGCATTTTGAAACGATTCTTGATACCAGCTCTCCGTGTACACTTTACGTGTCGTTAAATCAATTCGACTTTCGCTCAAATAATTTCGAACCAATTTTAATAATTCAAGTAACGTTTTTGTATCCTCATAAAGTGGATGTTTAATAACTTCCGTTTTCAAACCAATAAACGATTGAAACTTTGATTGCAATAAAGTTTTATAATCGTCTTGCGAATCAAGAAAAGACAAGACTGAATCACTTTTAATATTTGACGGTAAGTTGAGGGGATCAATCGTCAAGACATGATATTGTTTTATCAATTCAGCATGAAACAGCCCACTTCCATACCCTAAAAGGATAATAGCTTCCGTGTCATCAGCAATCTCGGCTCGCAACCGCTCAAACTCTAAAAGCGTTTCACTCACAAAATAGTGGCTACTATCGTTCTGCTTTATAAGAGCCATCTCGTTCTCATGATAGCGGAACGGGAAGACGATTTGATTCTGATGTTCTACTTCTATTAATGCTTCATATTCTGTAATTAATAATTGCAAATTATCATAGACAACATTGACATACAGTTGTAAATTCTCTTTCTTGATGGCTTGGAGATCCGATACATGTTCTACTGTACGAATTCCATTAGAATGAATATTTTCGCCAAATAGTCGAATGATTCCCACAATCTCGTCGAGGACATCCCACTTTTCGTTTTCAACTAAGAGGACAACTTGATTTGAGATGTCCCGAAGCTCTTTTACGATGTTTCGCAGTTGTGACATAAGGTACTCCTTTATGTTTTAAAAGTTCATCTGTATATAGTATACAATTTCAATATATGAATATCGATAGACTGACAAATTTATTTAAAAAAAGGGAAACAGACTTTATGTCCGTTTCCCTTTTTATATGGTTTTAAATGAATCTTAACGTAACAACTGAAGTACAGCTTGTGGCTGTTGGTTCGCTTGAGCAAGCATTGCTTGTGCAGCTTGGTTCAAGATGTTGTTTTTCGTGAAGTTCATCATTTCTTTCGCCATATCTACGTCACGTACACGTGATTCAGCAGCTTGAAGGTTTTCAGCTCCAACGTTCAAGTTGTTGATTGTGTGCTCAAGACGGTTTTGTGTTGCCCCGAGTTTCGCACGCTCAGAAGATACAGTTTCAATTGCGTTGTTGATAACAGTGATTGCGCTGTTAGCACCTGTTTGTGTTTCGATGTCAACTGTATCAACAGAAAGACCAGTAGCTGTCATATCTGAAAGTTCAAGTGTAATGTTTTGTCCTGAGTTCGCACCGATATGGAACTTAAGACCGTTTGCAGCACCTGAGAAATCACCATTCATCAAAGTCTTCGTGTTGAACTCAGTGTTGTTCGCGATACGCGAAATTTCACTTGTCAACTCTGTTACTTCTTTTTGAAGCTCTTCACGGTCTGTTTGTGTGTTCGTGTCGTTTGACGATTGAACAGCGAGTTCACGCATACGTTGAAGGATTGAGTGCGTTTCGTTCAATGCACCTTCAGCTGTTTGGATGAGTGAGATTCCGTCTTGTGCGTTACGTGACGCTTGATCAAGACCGCGAATTTGTCCACGCATTTTTTCAGAGATTGCAAGACCAGCAGCGTCATCGCCAGCACGGTTGATGCGAAGACCTGAAGAAAGTTTCTCCATTGCCTTCCCAGAGTTAGTTGTGTTGAACGACATGTTGCGGTGTGCGTTCATTGCGTTAAGGTTGTGGTTGATAATCATTGTAATTTCCCTCCATAGGTTTAAGTTTTTCCGCTCTTCCAAATCCGTTTGTCCGAGCATGTAAGGTTTAGGCCGGCCCCTCACCTTACATTTGTTGGAACGTTTTATCGTTTCCATACTCTATATCGGAGCATCTTCAGAGAACTTTAATCATTTTTATAAAAATAAATACTTTTCTTTATTTTGACTCTTGAAAATGAAAGATAGGCAATCCTCCAGAGGAGTCAACCTCTATATGTAATGATCCAATGTTTACCTCATAATTCAACGGTATTTCTTCAATCAACGTTAAAGGTTTTTCCATTTCGAGTGCCCATGAAAATAACTCAAGAAAATCCGCATCTAACCCATGATTATTCGACTTGAATCTTATTTGATCCACTTTTTCTTTCGTTATCAACGAAAACTCAGCTCTTGGAATGGAACTAATAATCCTTTCTTTTTCGATATGATCTATTAAATTATCCTCATCTCCTTGGAAGGAAATGATTTGTGCAGAACCATTGTAGTTTTTATATAGATTTTCTAAATTAAGATATGATTTGTTATCAATGATTTCTTTAGCTAAATATTCAAACTCAACAGCAAGTGTCAACATTCCAACTTGTTGATAGAGAATTCGGTTTTGCTTCATATAACTCGGCTCTATCCATGCCGAGTTATCAATAAGGTAAGAGAATAGATGGGGAGACAAACAATTACTTAGATGTAATAAATAAGCTCCATGTGAGTGACCATACCCTATTATCCTTTTTTCATCGAAAGAATAACCATTATCCTTAACAATCGCCTTAACAATTTCAATAGATGTAATCAAGTCAATAGCTTGCATATATCCCATATCATTAAAATCATTAATGCTTTCATTCAACTTCGCATTCACAGGCAAAATTGCGCTTTTTGTAGACAATATAGACCAAAGTTGTGATTGATTTGCATTGACTTGCTTAATTTCATCACTAGTCAATAATTCTTCTAGAGTCGCAAGATCGCTAAAATTAATCGAGTCAGCTGACTGCATATAAGAACTTCCAAAATAATCACATTGAATAACAATTAAATTAAATTGATCAGCAAATGTCTCTCTCATCTTTTTGTAAACTCTTGAATCAATGTTTCCGCCAAACCCTGGCACCAAAAGAAGTAACCCGGTTTTGTGATTTATCTCTTCCGAAGGGATTGAAAATTCAATACGTAGCTCCCTCCCTGAATTCCCTGAATATATATTATAATGTGCAGGTATCTTCACGTGATGCTGTTCTGCCATCCGCACTCCTCACTTCCAACTGTATAGATTCAAAAACAAAAACGATTCACGAATGAATCGTTTTAATAAAATTACACTTCTACTTTCATCTGTTCCGTCTCATTCTGCAAACTCTCTGCGACGCGAACGAGCTCTGACATCGCTCCGTTCACTTCACCAAGACTTGCCGCTTGCTGGCTCGCCGCTGATGTCACTTCATTCGCATAACGCGATGCTTCTTCGACCATGCCAACGATGCCCGCCGAGTTTGTCACAACCGAATCGATCTGACCACGTGACTCATCAAGGAGTGAATCGACCGAATGGACATGACTGTATACTTCATTTGCGGAATTGTGAATCGATGCGAACGCACCACCTGCTTTTTCAACTAAACCGACACCTGTCTCCACTTCTGCTTTGACGTTCGCCATTGAAGACGATGTATCCCCAACGAGACGCTTCACGTCTACGATGAGATCCGTGATTTCTTGAGTCGAGTTCGCTGTTTGTTCCGCGAGCTTTTTCACTTCTGCCGCAACGACAGCGAATCCACGCCCATGCTCTCCGGCACGTGCCGCTTCAATCGATGCGTTCAAGGCAAGCAAGTTTGTCTGTGCTGAGATGTCACTGATGACATCCGTGATCCGTGAGATTTCGCCTGTCATTTCTGTCAACTGGCTGTTGAGCGTCGATGACTGTTCGACTTTCCCGGCAATCGCATGCATCGCATGAACTGAAGACGAGGCAAGACCTTTCCCGCTCTCTGCTTCCTGTTGCATCTCGCTTGCCGAATCAAGCGCCGATGACATCTCTTGGCGGATGCTCTCCATCGTACGCGCGACCGCTCCGAGCAAGTCCATCGAGTTATATGTCGCACTGACGTTATCTTCTAACATCTTGTTGAGAGAATCCATCGCAGAACGGATACTTTCTCCTGCAACGTTCCCTTCTTGAACTGAAGCTGCAATTTCCTGTGCCGAACCCGTCAATTGGTCAGCCGTGTAACGCATGTTCGTGCCTTGTTCCCGAAGGTGTTCGACCATGTTGTCCATCGACAAGAGCAAACGTCCCATCTCTGAACGATCTGTCGTCTTCTCGTCGGCGAAGTGCACCGTCAAATCACCATTCCCGACTTCGACAGCTTTTTCAGAAGCCATCTCGACCGCTTTCAGTGGACGACGGGCAATCAAGTAAATGACGATTCCGCCGAGTGATGAGATGAGTAATGCCACGACCGTACCGACGAGCATGACTTGACCTTGTTCCATCTCGAGTTCCGTCAAGAGTAATAGGGTGATGTAGCCGACCGCTCCGCCCGTGATAAAGGACGTGACCAAAATCCACGCGAGCAATTGCGTCGTAAAGTTTTTAAATACTTTCACTGTTTGTTCCTCCTCATTGTGTTCATCACTTACTATATCGTCCAATTTCCAATGAATGTATAGCGTTTTCAGTTGAACGTTTGGTCAATGAAAAAACGTACTCCGTCAAGGAGTACGTTTCATCAAAATGCTTCATCGTCACGTTCAACATGGATCACACGGCGTGGTGTCGTCGCCGCATCAATTGCGAGCGCGATGGCAGCCGCCCAGTGTAGCATCATCCCGACAAATGGAATGAAGCCGAGCACCGAGGCCGCAATTCCGACCGCCGCACCGTAAGAGAAGCGACTCAATCGACTGAACGAAAGAATCAACACGATCACGTGGTAGACGAACATGAAACCGAGGGGCGAATAGCCCATTCCGATGATGAAGAGACCGCCAAGAAGCGGAATCCCGAGGAAGGCTTCAAACGCCGCGCCGAGCCATTTCAGATTTTTCACCATGTGGTTCACCTCACACTTCAATCATATAAAACTCATAGCCACCATTCTCCGCAAAACCGGCACGTTTATAAATCTCGAGCGCCGCCTTGTTTTCCGTCTCGACATCGAGCTCGACTTTCGTCCGGCCCATGCGGAACAGTTGTTGGACCATCTGTTTCAACATTTTCGTACCGTAGCCTTTGCCTTGTTCGCCTGCTTTGACCCCGAACGCATGGATGCTTGCCGCATCATCCCCAGTGAGAAGGGCGCGAATCACACCGATCGGTTTGCCGTCCACTTCACCGATATACGTCACGCGGTCTGGCGTATCGATTTGTTGATAGATGTTTTCCGTCACATCGACCGGATCTCCGAACGCCTCGCTGAGCGTCGCGATGATGAGCGGACGATCCTCTGACGCCGCCTCACGTAGCGATACTTCGTCCGGCTTCAAGAAGAGTTCCGCTTTTTTCAAGACGAGATTGTATTCCGAGAACTGATACGCCGCCTGAAGATGCTCGAGCACCGCTTTCCCGGATGCCGAGTTTCGGTCGATGACGAACGTGAATGCTTCGCAACCGTTCAACTTCGCGTCTTGTTTTGCCGTTTCGAGTAGTGCCGTGAAGACACCTTGTTTCCGGTATTCAGGATGAACGAGCGCATTCACTTCATACTCGTTCGGAAGATACGGGAAAAGCATGAGATAACCAACGAGCGTCTCCCCGTCATATACCGCATAGTCGTTCTGCCCGACCGACTCATGCCCAACCTTTACGTCGATCTTGTCGTTCGCGTTGACCGCCTGTTCTAACGCTTTGACGTCATCTGCCTGTCTTACTTCTTCTACTGTCCAATTCATTCATATCACCTCATTTGTATTGTAGCACAAAGGAAAAAGCCCGCCGTAGCGAGCAGACATTCAATGATTTCTTTCATTCTGAAAAAGATAAGTCAATTCTCGCATCATGACTGAGATGACGATGACAACAGCCAAGGTGATCAAGCTTTCTTGTTTCGGTAAATCAAATATATACATCGCGACGATAAACAAAAGGATTACAATCAATCCCTCCGAATAATCTCGTCTTCGGCTTGGTAATGTCTTTCGCACACGTCCCCCACCTCTCTGAAAAAACTGCAAACGATTCAGCCGTCTGCAGTCTCTCCATGTTATAACGTTCGGAACTCTAACTCAGGAAGTGTCTCGATCAACTCAGCAATCTCGTCCGTATGCGCCTCCGCACCTGGGACGGCCTCTGTCGGTTCGACCCAGAAGAACGTCTTGTCGTTCGTCCCGAGGTAGTTGCCGTAGCCGATTTCTGTCGCGAACGCTTCTTGCGTCAATTCGCGGTCGATCAAGTCCAGGTGGAACAAGAGTTGGTCGTCCCCGTCCTCAACGTTATAGTATAAATCGAACGTACCGTAGCTCTTCGTGTCCCCGATGTCGACGACGTCCTGCGCCTTCTCGATATAGACATCACCTCGCTCGATCGCCTCGACAATCTTCGACGGCAAGATAATCTCATAACCGAGCTCACGGTCACGAATCGTCTGCGTCGTATCCTCTGTCCGTCCCCGGGACGAGACGACACCAACTGTCGCCACCAATGCACCTGTCACACCGAGCGCGAGCGCCCACTTCATCGATTTGTTCACAAGAACCACTCCTCACTTGTTAATGTCTTCACTTGATTATCCCACAAGTTGACGACTTTTCATTAAATATTCTGAAAAAATGTTTCCCCTTACATTGACGAGTGTCCGTCAATCCCATACGATGGTAGTAACGTACTATAGAAAAGAGGAACTGACATGTCTAACGAAACTACTTTGACACGCGCTCAGCTCGACGCGCTCTTGAAAAACGTCTTCGCCCTTCAAATCCCGGTCATCGAGAAATTCATGACGGATTTGTTTAAACAATATGTCTCCACGGCATCTACGTTCAAACAGGACATGGACACGATGAAAGCAACGGACTGGCACAAGCATTTCTTTGGTCAAAAAGTGATGCCGCACCTCTTCATCGAGAACCTTGGCTTCGGTGCATCGTTCCGTCACCAAGGTCAAGAAAAAGTCGTCAGCATCCCTGAGAACATGACAGTCGTCAAACCGGACTCAGACGCGCAAATCAAAGAGATTTTAGAGAATCTCGACCAGACGCTCGCATTAATGGACGGCGTCAAAAACAAAGGACTCGTCAAGAAGTTCTATAAAGAAACGCTCGAACTGATCTGCCAACTCGGTAGTCGTACCGGTATGATGGATGATTTCTATGACAAAGTCAAAGGTAGTTTGACAACAAGTTAATGACCATCCCCTCGCTCAAAAGACCGAGGGGATTTTTTATGCCTCTTGTCGGACCACGGTCGGAAGCTCCATAAACTGACTCCGACTGTGGAAGACGACCCCGACCATGACGAGCGCGATCCCGGACAAAGCGATTGGCGATGGCATGACGGCATGCAGGAAGACCAGTTCCCCGATGAGCGCGAACAGGACTTCGAGCGCTTGCGTCGCTTCGACGGACGCCAGTCTTCCCATGTCATGTTTGACGAGATCGGTCGCCATGAAGAATAGCACGGTCGCGACAACCCCGGATAACAGGGCGACGAGGAATGTCTGCCCGAGCTGACTCGATGAGGGACGCCCCGTCGTCAACCCGTAACCGAACAACAGGAGCCAGACCGGGAGTGACCCGAGACACATTCCGAGGATTCGCTCGAACACGTCGAGGTCCGTGTGCTGCATCATCTTCCGGTTTCCGAGCGGGTAGGCAAATGCGGCGATGATGACCGGCACGACCCCAAGCCAAATGAACCGAGGTTCGAACGACTCGAAAAACTCCACTTGCATCATTACGACCCCAATGAGAATCAAGACCGAGAAGCGAAGTCCGCGCCATGGGATTCGCTCCCGTGTTCCGTCTGCCTTCTTGAAGAGCGGGGACAACAGTGCCCCGGCGACAATCGTCACTTGCCACGTGCCCGCAATCAGCCACGGGGGTGCGACCTCGGCTGCGAGACAAATCGGGACGTAAAATAGTCCGAACCCGACCGTCCCCCAAAGAATCCATGGACGAGGACGTTCTTTCAATGCTGAGAGGACTCGCTTGAGTCCACCACGAAACGCGACCACAACTAGCAGTAACGGAATCATCCACAAAAAGCGGAGCGAGGCACTATAGGCAAAGCTGCCACCTCCGACTTGCATCACTTCGTTCAACACGAACGTGCTCGCAAAAAACAAGGCGGCGAAGACACCGAGTATGAGTGGACGCATACGTTCCCTCCTTTCCGAATCCTGTCATGTTCTCGACATCTCGCCATTTCTCCTGCAAAAAACGGACGACCCTTGGCCATCCGTCTCTTTATTCCTTCTTGGTCATGTCCGGAGTTCGAGTGCGGCAATCTGCTCCATCCGCTCGAGGATTGGTTTCGCCTGATCGATATACGCCCTCACTTCAACAAGCGACAACGACGCCGCATGCGCCTCCTCATTTCGCCATACTTCATAGACGAATACGGTATCCGCCTCATCGAGCGACACGTGGACCCGATACGATTCACAATCCGATGTCGCCTCCATCTCCCGCGCCGCTTCCGACAAAATTGCTACGAGTCTATCGCGTTGCCCCGCTTTCGTGACAAGCTTTCCAATCAGTGCGTACATTTCCAATCCTCCCCTTTCTCTTGCATCGACTTCTTCCACTTACCATATGCGATTTCCTGCTTGGTCGGTTCACACGTGTAGAGGTTAAAAAAACGGACGACCCTTGGCCATCCGTTAATGAATATCGCGTTTTTGGAAGTTCCCGCCTTTGACCTCTGTCACCTCATACACGACGACGAACGCTTTCGAGTCGACATCATCGATGATGTCTTTGATTTTTCGTTCTTCGAGCCGGTTGATGACACACGTGATTTCGTAATAACTTTCTTTGGAATATGCTCCTTGGATTTGATTCAACGTGGCGCTCCGTCCGAGACGGTCCCGAATCGTCTCGACCATCTCCTGCGGTTCACTCGTGATGATTTTGAACGTCTTCGCCCCGCTCAATCCCTCTTCGACGATATGAATCACTTTCGAGGCGATGAAGTAGGCGATGGCGGACAAGACCGCTCCTTGAAGACCGAACACCGTCGAGACGACGATAAAGACGAACGTATTTAAAAATAAAATCAAATCACTCGTACCGAACGGCAATTTACGGGATAACAGGACAGCCAACATGTCGATGCCGTCAAGCGCTCCCCCGTTGCGAAGCGAAATCCCCATCCCGAACCCGAGGATGATCCCACCGACCACCGTGATGAGGAGCGCATCCCCTTCGATGATAGTCGGAACATGGTGCATAATGACCGTACCGACAGACAAAGACGCAATCCCGGTGACTGAAAGGATGGCGAAGCTCTTCCCGATTTGTTTATAACCCAGATAGACAAACGGAATATTTAACACACCGATGAAAATACCGAGCGGCAGTCCCGTCAGTTGTGACCCGACAATACTGATCCCAGTGACGCCCCCGTCCGAAACGTTATTCGGAATGAGGACCGATTCCAATCCATACGCCGCGATGAGTCCCCCGATGATGTTCATCATCATTTGAAACGCCATCAACCACGTTTTGTTTTCTCGTTTCATCCTATAGACCTCCATCCATTGTTCAACAACCTTTTTAGCCTAACATAAAACAATACCAAAATAATTTATCAAGAATCCTCCATCAATTCTGAATATTCATGTCAGATTCTCTGTCGTAAATGATTGTCGGTTCGTATCATTTGTTATACTTAAGAAAATGGAAAGGGGGCACCATGTATGCAGCGTACACCCATGCCTTCCCCGACACCGGAGGAAGTGCAGCGCTTAAGGCGCGAACATAATCCGATCAAGGCGTCCGAACTGTTTGTAAAAGTCGTCCTTTTGCTGCTCGGCTCCCTCGTCTTTGCCGTCGGCTTGGAGGCGTTCCTCGTACCGAATCAAATCATCGACGGTGGTATCGTCGGCGTCTCGATTATCGTGTCGTACTTGACGGAAACGAAGCTCGCGATTTGGCTCGTCCTCTTCAACTTACCGTTCATCTACTTCGGGTATCGGCAAATCGGAAAGACGTTCGCCGTCGTCACGTTGACAGCCATCCTGCTCATGTCAGCCTTCACCATCGTCCTTCACGACATCAAGCCGTTCACAGACGACCTCCTCTTGTCGACCGTCTTCGGCGGTTTCTTACTCGGTGCCGGAATCGGGCTCGTCATCCGGGCGGGAGGATCACTCGATGGAACGGAAATTCTTGCCGTTTCCTTCACGAACCGATTACCATTCTCCGTCGGAGAGATTGTCATGTTTTTCAATATCTTTATCCTCGGGACGGCCGGATTCGTCTTCAGTTGGGACCGGGCCATGTATTCGCTCCTCACCTATTTCATCGCATTCAAGACGATCGATGTTGTCCTAGAAGGAATTGACCAGTCGAAAGCGGCCTGGATCATCACGTCCGCACCAGACGATATCGGGCAAGCCATCATGGACCGGCTCGGTCGAGGTGTGACGTATCTTCATGGAGAAGGCGCCTACACAGGTGACGGGAAGAAAGTCGTCTTCACGGTCATCAGTCGATTAGAAGAAACGAAATTAAAAGATATTCTCGATGACTATGATGAAAAAGCGTTCCTCGCCATTGGCAACATTCACGACGTCCGCGGCGGACAATTAAAGAAGAAAAACATTCACTAAACGTGAAATCCCCTATAACCGCTGGACCATCATCGCCAACGGTTATAGGGGATTTTTACGCAAATTTGACCTGATTCCGACCATTTCGCTTTGCTTCATATAATGCTTCATCTGCTCTTTCGAACACGACCATGCTCGGCTCATGCCCTGCAATCGCTGCACCGATTGAAATAGTCATCGGAATGATTTCACCTTGAAATTCGAATGGTGTTCGCTGTACCATCTGCACGATGTTTTCTGCCACCTTCGCCATGCCTTCACTACCTTCAATGACGAGCAAAAATTCTTCGCCACCGTATCGTCCGACAAATCCAGACGGCGGACAGCTTCGTTCCAACGTTTGTCCGATATGACGAAGTGCTGCGTCTCCTGCTAAGTGCCCATATGTATCGTTCAACTGTTTAAAATGATCGACGTCGATAACGAGTAACGTCCACGGTTTCCCGGACATTTCCAAATCGTTCATCTGTTCGAGCGTCCGATAACGGTTCGGAAGTCCCGTCAACTCATCAATGGTCGCCCGGTGCGTATGTAGGAGAAACATCCATAGATGCGTCTCGAGCTTCTTTGCGGCCCAATAGCAGAGCCAGGCCCCAAAAGATAACATGAGAAAATAAGGAACAAATACATTTATAAAGACCGTCTCATTCACACTGCCGCTCACTTGAATCAAGACGAGGAGCGCACCTAACCCGATGTAGATGGCATACCCTCTCCCTCGACGAATCGGTAAGCGTGTCATGACAAGAGAAAATAAAAAGAAGACAAATAACAGTAGTAACGAGTCTACGAACGGAGCACTCATTCCGTGCAGCGTCGTGCGTCCGATGAAGATCAGACCGAGCGTGACGATAGCTCCAAACGGTCCAGCGAACGTTGCGGATAAGGCAATCGGGATGAGACGAAGGTCGATTCGTGCATCCCCTAATTCGATGGAGTTGATGGTTAAGAGAATTGCCGTCAATCCGTTAGAGACTCCAAACCAAAAGCGTACGAACAACGGGGAAGTCGGCTGAATCGGTAAAACCGTCCGCATCACATAGAATGTGAGTGACATGAATAAAAAGATCAGACTGATGTTGATAAAAAAACTATTAATACCTGTTTCCACCGATTCCCCTCCTTCCTTTCACGTTTCCATCCTATCCCAACCCATCGAGCGCTGTCATCCATCAATTACCGGATTCATGAAAAAAGTCGAAAGCTCACGCTTCCGACTGCTTTTGAATCATCTGCTTCATCAAGTTAGCACTGTTTCGTGCCGACTCGTTCTCTTCCTGCATCTGAATGTACACCTCATGACGATGAATATCGATATGACGCGGGGCATCAATCCCAAGCTTCACTTGGTCGCCTTCGATGGCGAGTACCGTGAGCGTCACATCGTCGCCGATATGGATGGCCTCACCTTGTTTTCGTTTCAATACGAGCATCAGCGCACCTCCGCTTTCGTGCCACCGAGTGGATAACGAGCTGGATACGCATCGTCTAGGATGACTTGTTTCCCGCGACGTTCCTTCGTCTCGATGACGATTGGTGCTTTCAAGTTGAGCGTCGATGAATCAAAAGGTTCACGAAGCGTCACAATAGAATAGACCGATACGTGTTCCGCCTCCTCGATTCCAAGTTGGTCTTTCGCGCCATCCGACAATTCAAACGCATAGTCCGACTTATGCCAAAACGGATTCGTCACGACGAACGCGCATGCCTGTTCCTCAATCGACTGAAGCGACCAGAACGGTAACTCTTCCCCATACGGGATCAACACGAACGTCTTTGATTCCGGGAATCCGGGAATCTCACTGACGAAGGTGATCGTCTCGGCTTCGTTTATTTCAATCTTGCCAAAGTAGTCTGTTTCAATGAACATGGATTGTCCTCACTTTCAACGCGTTTCATCATACATCCCACCGACCGGCCACATCTCGAGTGACGCCTGTTGACGGAGCGAAATGTCCGTCGTCCACGGCGTGAACGAGATGTCGGTCGGAGTGAGCGATACATCAATTTGGGGTGGTGTGATATTCCACTCGATTTTCACATCCGCCGGCGTATACGTCAACTTGACACGATCGATTGATTTTGGCATGTAGCCCATGTCAACAATCGGATATGGGTCATTCACTTTCTCAGCCGCTATCGAAGGGATTGGATTCCCGTTCTCGATTCGCATCATGCGGTCGCCGTCTCGAGCGATATTCGCCATCGCTTCTCGGGCACCTTGTTCCCCAATCCGTCCGAAATGTTTACCGAGTTCGAGCACACCCTTCAGATTGCTCTCACTTCTCGCTACTGATGAATCAACCTCAAGCTTCCCTTGTGTCGTCTGTTGCGTCATCTCGGCTCTCCCTTGTTGGATGGACAGGTCGGCCCGTCCCTGACGCATCTCGAGTACCGGTCGATTGGATGTCATCTGGATTGCGGCCTGTGTCTGCCGCATCTCAAGTCTCGCGAGATTCATCATCAATTACCGTAAGAAGTCGAGGAGCGTCGGCTGAATGATGCGGGCACCTGCAGATAACGCTGCACGGTGTACAGTTTCATGTGACTTCAGCTCCATAATGACTTTTTCTACATCGATGTCTTCATTATCAGACATGATGGTCTTGGCGATAATCTCATGATCTTGAAGACGATTGTCGACGAGCTCCAAACGGTTTGCTCGGGCACCGAGCTCCGCCCGTTCCGTGATCAAGTTTTGACCTAGTGTGTCGAGCGTATCAAGTTCTGCAGACAAATCTGCCCCGGCAGTCGTTGGATCATTAAGAAGTGTAGTTAATTTGTGAAGCCCTTCAAATAACTCCTTACCAAAAACCGTTTCCGGTTGCATGTTCACTTGTACAGTAATTCCTTTTGACACTTCAAATTCGATTTCCCCACTTGCTGCAGGTGCCGTTCCACTCTCATAAATCGAATCGACAGAACCAGCCGGATTCGCTAAATACGCTTTTAACTGTTCGACATTGATGAGAGGTTGATCTGTTTTCGTACCGTTATAAATATACTTTTCGCCTGCTTTTGAGTTCGCAAGTGAACCGATGTGTTCAATCAATTGATCGACCTCGCTCTTGATGATGGCACGTTGCGACGATTCATACGTATCGTTCGCCGCTTGCGTCGTCAACTCACGAATTCGTTTGACAGCTTCCGTGACTTCGTTCAATGTCGAGTCCGTCAAATCCATCCAACTTGTCGCTTCGCTGACGTTCCGTCGGAATTGGTCGACTTCACGCACCTCGGTCCGATAACGAATTCCTTGCATCGCAACGACTGGATCCTCCGATGCTTTTTGAATCCGTTTCCCGCTGATGAGCTGTTCCTGGACACGAGCGAGTGTGTTGTAACTACTTGATAAATGCTTCAAGTTCGTCTGTGTGAGCATTGTCTGTGTGACACGCATCAGTCATTACCTCCCTACGACACCCATGCCGTTAATGATTTTGTCTAGCATTTCATCGACAGCTGTGATATTTCGAGCCGCCGCATTATAAGCGTGTTGATATTGAATCATCATCGTCATTTCTTCATCGAGCGAGACTGCGCTGACCGATAATCGACGTTGATCCGAACTACTTAAGAGAGCAAATGTACTCTTTGCCAAATTCGCATTTTGGCTTGCCTCGACTGCCATGTTTCCGATGACATTTTGATAGTACTTGCCGATCGAGGTTGAGGTCGTAACCGAACCCGCAAAGTTAAGCGCACTTTCTTTCAATTGCGCAAGTTCGAGAGCACCACTTCCATCCCCGATGTTCCCATCCTTAGATGCTGCAATTAAATCTAAGTTCTTCATGAAATCAGGATTCACAGTAATGGTGGCGGCGCTAGCAGTACCCACGAAAAAGTCAGTTCGACCGGCATTCCCGTCCGCGTCCATGTTTGTTCCATGCGCTACATTAAATGCTGATGCGAAGACGTTCGCCATCTCATCTAAGTCTTTGAGCATGTTGGTGAATCCCCCGTCGATTGCCTCTGGACCAGTTGCACTTCCGTACATTTCAACAAGTGCTTTCCATTTTCCGTTAGGCATGTCGGCATGTGTCATCGATGTATTCGTACCTGCAGCATCGGTCATAGTCATCCCATCAAATTTCCCAACTCCGCCCGTAAGACCGTCTACGAGTTTTACTTCTGTACCGCCGACGGATACACGAATATCGATTCGTCCTTCTGCAACACGTTGCGAGTTCCCACGTGTTTCGCCGTTCGTGTAATCAACAGGCACACGTTCGAACTCAATGTATTGCGACAACTCATCCATGTAGCGATCGCGCTCATCATACAATTCATTTGGCAGAACACCAAGAGGCTCTGCATCACCGATTTGACGGTTGACGTCACTGATTTTCGTCAACAAATCATTGATTTTTTTCGTGACGACCCCTGCTTCGGTCTTTAAGTCATCCTGTACTTTAGTCAATGATGAAGACATATAGTTAAATGTCTGTGCCAACGTCAATGCTCGTTGCCGAACTACGCTTCGCGCACCCGTATCGTCCGGGTTGACCGACAAGTCTTGAAGTGATGCCCAGAACAAGTCGAGCGATTTAGCGAGTCCGTTCTCAGACGGTTCATTGATGATGTCTTCCATCCGACCGAACGCGGCTTCTTTCGTCGCATAGAAGGCGTTCTTCACCGACTCGTCACGATACTGTTGATCGATCATAAGATCGCGAATTCGGGCGAGCGTCTCCCCGCGTACACCTGTCCCGAATTGTCCGGCTTTCGTCCCGCCGAAGTTGACCGAGAGCTGTTCGGTCATCCCGAGTGTGAGTCGTTGGCGCGAATAGCCAGGGTTTGAGGCGTTCGCCACGTTATTCCCGGTCGCTTGAAGCGCCCATTGGTGTGTCGAGAGACTGCGGCGTGCCGTCTCTAATCCCATAAATGTTGAACCCATTCCACTTCCTCCTTAAACGTCACGGCTGAACGAGCGTGTTTCGAACGCTTGTTGTCCGTATGTAAAATCATCTGCTTCCGGCATGAGCATATCCAGATGCCAAGTAATATAACGAAGGGATTGTTCGAGCAACGTCGCGTTCAATTCGTTCTGTCGCTTTAACTCGAACAAGACCGGTCTCAATTCCTCTATCTCTTCATCGTCCAATTCATACGTCCCTTGAAGTCGTTCCGCTTCTTTTTGTGAAATTTGTCGGACGAGTTTCGCTTCTTCTTTGACGAGCGTGCTAAATGCCACCATGTCATTTTGAATGAGTTGCTGTTCTTTTGCGTAAGCCAATTCGAGTAACCGTTTATGTAATGTGAGCATGAGTCTCTCCTTTTTCAAAAAAAGAGCCGACTAAAGAAAGGGGTACCCCTTATTTAGTCAGCTTCCGTGCCGTGTTATTCAGTGCGAAGGCCTCAAACGGACCTCGCTTCCATTCATCCTTGTAGAAAGCGTTTAGCGATTTCGCGCGCGTCCCGTGAATATGTGCCTGCATCAATCTCCGCTTTTAAAGCGTCGATTTTAGCGAGACGGTCCGGATGTTTCACCGGTTCTTCAAACCGGGCGCGAGCTTCCGCCGAAATTGACAATTGGTCCGTTTGGCTTGATTGCGCGGGCTTCGGCTCGACTTGCGTTTTCTTTTCATAAGTGTTTGGTAAGTGTACCCACTTGGCTGAATCGATGCGCATGCGTCTTCCCCCTCTTCATGATGTTAATCCAAACGATAAGCGCGGATACTCGACTTTTTCGCCAAGCCCTCCTGCATCTCCTGTAGACTGGACAGTTCCTTCTGCATTTCTCTCTGGCAGTTCGAACAGATTTTTCCTTCATTCGTAGGCCGACCACAACGGACGCAGCTGATGGCAAGCGCCGGATTGTCTTTGATGATCAAGCGTCCTTCGTGGATGTATCGCGTGATATCAAGTTCAGAGACACCTGTCGCTTCGACGAGGGCTCCGATGGTCGTCTGTTTGTTGGCTGGTTCACGAATGAAATCGCGGACTTTCAAGAAGTTTTTATAATCGACTTCATTACATGATGGACAGTACGGTGAACGTCCCTGTTTCATAAACAAGCGCCCACACATTTGGCAAGTTGCTGCATCCATTGGTTTCACCTCTGCCCTTTATATCGGACGCGATTTTGATTTGTTTAGCGCCCGAAACAAGCAAATCGCAGAAACTTCTGATGCACCTGCCTGTCGCAACGAAAATGCCGCCTGATGAAGGGTCGTTCCCGTCGTATAGACGTCGTCTACAAGAATGATTTTCCCATATTTCACTGAAGTTGGTACAGTGAAAGGGTTCGTTCGGTGTCGTCTTCCTTCTTTCCCGAGTTCACGTTGACTTGAAACCTCCGTTTTTTCGAGAATCTGCCGCGTCGGACCGATATATCGCGCGAGCACCTCGGCCTGATTGAAACGACGTGTCTGAAGTCGCTCCTTACTCAACGGAATCGGAACATAGGTCACGCCAGATGAACGCAATGCCCGAAGCGCTGGGGCAACCGATGAGGCAATGACGACATCCCCGCTGAATTTATATCGATGTAGCCAGTCAATTCCTGCATCATCGTACGCGTACAGGCAGCGGACGGTCAAGTCGAGACCGAGTGCGAGCCAGCGGATGCAGTCCGGACACGTCTCACCGGTCTCATTTGGTTGACCGCAGCGTGGGCAACCTGTCCCGAGCGGCGTCAGTTTCGACTCGCAAGAGGGACACACCCAGCCCCGTCGCCATAACGTGTCAGGTGTCCACGGGACGGTCATCGACTCATGACAAAGAAGACATTTCATCGCCGATTCGCCTCCCTGATCTTCTGGATGGCAACATCTTGTCGGAATGTCCGCTCCTTGTAAAAGAAACAGACCTCTCCTGTCGGTGTGTCCGGTTTTCGCCCCGCCCGACCCGCCATCTGAATGAGACCCCGCGTCGAGAAGAGACGATGTTCACTTTCAACCACGGCGACCTGCACGTCGCGAACCGTCATCCCTCGCTCCCAGATTGAGGTCGCAAGGACGATCCCTTTCGTTTCTTGAAGCCAATGGAGTGTATCCAACCGTTCTTCCGTGTCAGCAGAAACGGTTTGACACGTGATACCTGCCTCTTGTAACCGACTTTCATATCGCTCCAAATCAGGCTTCGTCGGCACAAACAAGAGACGGGGTTTCAAGGCGTGACGTCGACAGAAGTCTAGGAGTCGTTCGTCGGACTGTTTGACAAGTGTCGGGACCGGCAAATCGAATCCGTGATAGCGCCGCGACAGATGAACCTTCGGAAGCAATTGTTGCCAAACGGTCGGGGTCGCCGTGATAAATAAGAAGACATTTCTCCCGGCCCGACGGATTGTATTCCAAAGTGCCACATCAAAGGCAAACGGGAAGGCATCGGACTCATCGACGAGCACATAATCGAACACGTCACGTAAATTCATGAGTAACGGTGCGGTCGCCACCGTGATCATCCCAATGGAGTCTTTTTCTCCCCCTCCATATCGTTTAGTGACAGGGACTGTGAACGCCTGTTCTAATCGTTCGACCCATTCGATGGCGACATCTTTCCTCGGAGAGACAACCAACACTCGCTTCCCTTCATTGACGACACGCTCAATCACGGGAAACGTCATCTCGGTCTTCCCAGCGCCACACACCGCATGCACAAGTCCCGTCCTCCGTTCGTCCCACCACGTGAGCAGTTGGTTCGCGACCCGCTTTTGGTCTGGGACGAGCTCGAATGGCATCGTCAATTCGGTCGTCTCGGTTGGAGTTGTGATGTCCCGTTCCTGTAGAAAATCACATCGGCAGACACGCCCGAGGTACAAACAATTTCGGCAATAGGCACAGCGTCCATGATGACAAGTGAACGTCCGGACGTGCGTGCTGAGACAGCGTTGGCAGACGCCTAAGCGGATGGCTCGTTTTCCTTTCGGTGCGACAATAAGTTCTCCCATAACCTGACTCCTTTTTGTCATCACGCTACCAAAATACCTATGTAAATACGATTCAACTTATCAAAAACAACATAGGTCTACTACACAAATAGGACCCGACGAAAAAGTCGGGTCCCATCTGTTAAATCTGTTTATAGAACATGATCGCCTCATATGGACGAAGAGACAACGACATTCCGTCGAGCTCAGGCACGTCGTAGTTGTGACTGACGACGTTCACCCGCTCGAATCCTTCTGGAATCGTGTACGTCGTTTCAATTCCATAGAAGTTGGCGACGACGAGTAGCTCCTCTCGGTCCGTCTTCCGTGTATATGCCCAAACGTCTAGCGAATCAGGAGTAAGAAGCGTGTAGTCTCCGTCCGTCAAAACGTCAAGTTCTTTTCGTAATGCAATCAAGTGTTTGTAGTGGTAGAACACCGAGTTCGGATCACGAAGCGCCGTTTCAACGTTCACGTCCTCATAGTTCGGCGCCACGTTGATCCACGGTGTGCCGCTCGTGAAGCCGGCATGTGTCGTTGCATCCCACTGCATCGGCGTTCGCGAGTTGTCGCGTGACTTCTGTTTGATGGCGGCCATCATGTCATCATGCGACACGCCCTCTTCCCGCTTCAACTTGTAGATGTTGAGCGTTTCGATATCCCGATATTCATCGAGCGAGTCGAAGCCGGGGTTCGTCATCCCGATTTCTTCCCCTTGATAGATGTACGGCGTCCCTTGAAGGCCGTGGAGCACTGTCGCAAGCATCTTCGCGCTCTCGACGCGGTGGTTCGTGTCGTTCCCAAAACGGCTGACGACACGTGGTTGGTCATGGTTGCACCAGAAGATGGCGTTCCATCCTTTCCCGTGCATCCCACGTTGCCACGTCGACATGATGTCTTTTAATTGAACGAAATCGAACGGCGCCGCGATGAATTTCTCGCCGTTCGGATAGTCGACTTTCAAGTGGTGGAAGCTGAACGTCATGCTGAGCTCGTTCTCGTCCGGGTTTGAATAGCGTACGCAGTGATCGAGCGTCGTCGAAGACATCTCCCCGACCGTGATGACGTCATGCCCATCAAATACTTCTCGGTTCATTTCTTTTAAATATTCGTGGATGCGTGGACCGTCCGTATAGAACTTGCGACCGTCCGATGCGTCTTCTGGGAAGTTCTGTTCTTTTGAAATGAGGTTGATGACGTCGAGACGGAATCCTTTGATTCCTTTTTTACGCCAGAACCGCATCATCTCGTAGACGTCCTCGCGCATCTGTTCATTCTCCCAGTTCAGGTCAGCTTGTGTCACGTCGAACAAGTGGAGATAATATTGTCCGCTCTTCTCATCATATTCCCACGCATTCCCACCGAACTTCGATTCCCAGTTCGTCGGTTCGTCGCGCCAGATGTAGTAGTCACGGTACCGCTCGTCTCCCGCCAATGATTTTTGGAACCATTCGTGCTCGGTCGAAGAGTGGTTGACGACGATGTCCATCATGAGGCCGATGCCCCGCGCCTCTGCTTCACGGATCAATTCGTCGAGGTCCTCCATCGTTCCGTAAGACGGGTCGATGGCATAATAATCACTCACGTCATAGCCATTATCGTGTTGAGGTGACTGATAGACAGGCGTCATCCAAATGTATTCGATGCCGAGTTCTGCCAAGTAATCCAGCTTCGCCGTCACCCCTTTGATCGATCCGGTCGCGTTCCCTTCCGGACTGTAAAAACTTTTCGGGTAAATTTGATAGACGACTGATTTGCGCCAATTTTTCTGTGTCATCAACGACATCTCCTTTTTGTAAGAGTTTTCATTTCAATAGGAAAAAGGGAAGAACTGCCGTCCCTCCCTCCCGAGTCATTACTTATGCGACTTTGTTTTCTTCAAGTTCACCTTTCTTCATGTAACGCTTCGACAAGATGAAAGTGAGCGCGAACGGAACGATGATCGCGATGACCATGCCCACGATGAAGAGAAGGATCTTATCTGTGAAGATTGAGAGGAATCCAGGGAGTCCTCCGACACCGATGGCGATTGCTTGCACATCGTTCAATGTGATAAAGATAGCAGCGATTGCCGACCCGATCATAGCTGAGTAGAACGGGAATTTATTTGGTAAGTTGACCCCGAACATGGCCGGCTCTGTGATTCCGAAATAAGCCGAGATGGCTGAAGTCGATGCCATGCTCTTTTGTTTCGCGTTGTGCTTGTAGACGAAGAACATCGCGAGTGCGGCCGAACCTTGAGCAATGTTTGAGAGTGCGATCATCGGCCAGATGAACGTACCGCCTGTATCTGCGATCAACTGAAGGTCGATGGCGATGAACAAGTGGTGCATCCCGGTGACGACGAGCGGTGCGTAGAACAATCCGAAGAGGAGTGCCCCGACGACCGGTACGGCTTCGAACGTGTTGACGAGTCCTGTCGCGATCACGTTCCCGATTCCACGAGTGACCGGTCCAACGATTGCGAGTGCGAGGAATCCTGTGACAACGATTGTTGTGATTGGAACGACCAAGAGTTGGATGGCGTTCGGTACACGTTTTTTCAAGAACATCTCGATTTGGCTCAAGATATAGGCAGCGGCGAGTACCGGCAAGATTTGACCTTGGTAGCCGACTTTCTCGATTTCGAAGAGTCCGAGGATATCAAACGTCGGGACATCTCCTTCAAGTGCTGCCGTTCCGTAGCCCCATGCATTCAAGAGGTCCGGGTGAACGAGCAAGAGACCCATGACGATCCCGAGTACTTCGCTCCCACCGAATCGTTTCGTCGCCGACCAACCGACGAGTGCAGGTAAGAACACGAATGACGTATTCGCCATCATGTTGATGAGATCCCAAAGTCCTTGCAGGTTCGGATACGCCTCGATGAGCGTTTGTCCTTCGATGAAGAGACCTTCCGATGCAAGTAAGTTGTTGATCCCCATAAGGAGACCGGCTACGATGATGGCTGGAATGATTGGCATAAAGACGTCAGAGAAGACTTTGACGAGTTTTTGAAGCGGATTCATTTTTTTGCCGCCCGCAGATTTGACCTCGGCGACCGTCGCCGCCTCAAGTCCAGCGAGCTTGATGAACTCGGCATAGACGCGATCGACATCGCCGGCTCCGATGACGATTTGATACACGCCGGAGTTCTCGAACGCCCCTTTGACGAGGTCGATTTCTTTCACGCGTGCCTCATCGACTTTTGATTGATCCTTGAGGGAGAGACGTAGACGCGTCACACAGTGCGCGGCCTTGTCCACGTTGTCTTTGCCCCCGATCGCTTCTAAGATCTCAGCGGCAATTTGACGATAATCTGCCTTCATGTTGAATGTCCTCCTTTGTTTGAAAACTGTAAATGAAAACGGTTACTTATGAGTACAAACAAAGTATAACTTATCTATATAAGTTAAGTCAACAACTTATATATACAAGTTAAACATGAAAGTTTTGCGTCGTGATTTACTGTTAAAATTCCCCTATTTTGACTTAGGACAAACAAAAAACCCCTTCCTGTACGAAAGAGGTTTACCTACGGGCGACGTCGCTAAACTGGAACTTGTCCAATCGGTGACGCGACTCCGTATATTCAAATTGTTGTCCTTCATATAAGAACGTATCGTTCGTGATGACGATGACGTATTCATAGTCATGCAAGTCGAGCCGTTTCCGGTCAAGTTCCGTCACGTCTTCAGCTGCAATCTTCCGTTTCGCATAGCTGATTTGTAGCCCAAGCTCATCTTCGATATATCCATAAATCGATCGAGCCGCAATCTCTTCTGTCAGACCGGGGACGAGATCTTTGACGAAATAGTTGATATCTAAGATAACGTTCTCCCCGTCAAAGTTTCGAACCCGTTCGATGCGAAACACATGCGTCCCTGGCGCTAAGTTCATCCGTTCGGCGAGCCATGTCGGGGCTTCTATCTCTTCGAACGAAGCGACGTGGGTCTGAATGGAACGACCGAGCATGCTCGCGTAGACCTCTGAAAAACTGACGATGCCATTGAATTGAAACTCGATCTGGTCACGTTTCAACACGAACACGCCTTTTCCATGATGCTTCCGGACATACCCGTTCTCCTGTAAAAGATCGAGCGCTTTCCGGACCGTCCCCCGGCTGGCCTCGAACTGATGCATCAACTCGGTTTCAGACGGAAGCTTTGAGTCAGCGGGTCTCGTGCCATTTCGCATCTCTTCTGCCAGACGCTCAAAGATTTGGCGATATTTCGCCATTTCATTCCCTCCTCCATTGAAAAAGACGACCTTAGACGGTCGTCTCTCTTACCATTCGCGACGATACCACGTGATGCCGATTGCACCAGGTCCGAGATGCGTTCCGATGACGGGACCGAAATGGCTTCCCGAGATGTGTGCTTTCGGAAACTTCTGCTTCATCGAAGCGATCTCTTCCGCCTGACGCTCCGGGCAGTTGGCGTGAATGATACCAATGCAGTACCCTTCGCCGTCCCCGGCAATCGATTCGTCCATCATCTCTTCGATTCGGCGTACGGCCTTCTTGTATGTCCGAATCTTCTCGAACGGGACGATCAATTTATCTTGGAAATGAAGGACCGGTTTGATTTGCAAGAACGATCCGACGAGCGCTTGCGCCGCACTCAATCGTCCGCCGCGTTGTAAATGGTCGAGGTCATCGACGACGAAGTACGCGCGAATCGAATCACGGACCGCTTCAAGTCGGGCGATGATTTCTTCTGGTGTCGCCCCGTTGTCACGGAGGTGAAGGGCCTCTTCGACCATGAACGCTTGCGGCATACACGAAATCTCTGAGTCAAACGCATGAACCGTCACATCGACCATGTCATTTAGCGCGACCATCGATTGGTACGTTCCGCTGATTCCACTGGAGAGCGTGATCGCAATCACGTCCGTCACATCGTCCGGCAAGCTTTCAATCAATTCCACCGTCTCACCGATGACCGGTTGCGACGTCGTCGGCAGGTTACCCGCCTCGATACGCTCATAAAACGCCTCGGTCGACATATCAATCGACTCGCGGTACGACGCGCCATCGAAGATGACACTGAGTGGTGCGACATGGACGTCATGTCGCGCCAAAAAATCATCCGACAGATAGGCGGTACTGTCGGTTAAAATCGCAATGTTTCCCATACTATATCCTCACTTTACGTCGTTTCATTTTTCCAATTATGTTAGGATTCCATTCCATATTGTAACACAAAAACGAGGTAAAGCATCGGTGACGCTCAAATCTCGACCCAACCCCGGCGAATCGCATCCACGACGGCTTGCGTCCGGTCGTTCACGTCCATTTTACGAAGTACGGAGGAGACGTGGTTTTTGACCGTCTTCTCACTGATAAACAGCATGTCACTGATGTCTCGGTTCGAGCGACCGTCGGCGAGAAGGTGCAACACCTCGACCTCACGGCGCGACAATAATTGATAGACCGGGTCATCTGTACGGCTCTCGACGCCACGTCCCGCCTGTTCCCCTTTGAATTGTAAGAGACGGCGGTAATCCTTCAGTACGTTCGTTGTCACTTTCGGATGAAGATACGCCCCATCCTTTGCGACGGCACGGACTGCCGAGATCAATTCTGTCGATGCGACTTCTTTTAATAAGAACCCTGATGCCCCCGCTTCAAGCGCATGTGTGATATACGACTCATCATCATGGATTGACAGAATGAGGACACGTGTCTCTGGTGAAAGAAGTGACAGTTGCTTCGTCGCCTCGATTCCGTTCATGTCCGGCATGTTGATATCCATAATTAGAATTTCCGGTTTTTGCTCGCCAGCGATGCGGATTGCTTCGCGTCCCGTACGCCCTTCGGCGACAACTTTAAATTCATCCTCCAAATCAAAAATCCGCTTCAATCCCTCGCGGAACAGTTCGTGATCATCCACGATCGCAATGCGTGTCTGTGTCATTTCCATGTATGTCTTCCCCCTTGTTCTCTCACGGAATCGGAATCGACATCCGGACGACTGTCCCTTTGCCGACTTCCGAGTCGATGGTGATGCTTCCGTTCACCAATTCAATTCGTTCGCGCATTCCGACAATCCCAAACGACTCTTCGCCAATTGCGCTCGGTTCAAACCCGATGCCATAGTCGCGGACGTGGATGTGAATCACGTCGCTCGCTTGCTCGACATTGACGATGATTTCGGCTGTTTTTGCATGTTTGATCGCATTTTGTACCGATTCTTGAACGAGACGGAACACGTTAATCTCCAGCTTCTCCGGTAATCGCGCACGCGACCCTCGATAGTTGAGACGTGTCTTGATTGCCGTATACTCCTCCGTTTGATGGAGATAGCGCTCGAGCGTCGGCAAAAAGCCTAAATCATCAAGCGACATCGGACGTAAATCATAAATCAAACGACGGACGTCGACGAGCGCCCCACGAATTAGCTTTTTCAATTCATGTAATTCGGCAAATGCCTCATCTTTTCCTCGTTTATCAAATGTCTTTTCAATCAGGTCGGCCCGTATCAGAATATGAGCAAGCGATTGCGCTGGACCATCGTGCATCTCGCGGGCGAGATGGCGCCGTTCGCGCTCAGCCGCTTCGAATACGCCGATGGCCATCTCTTGTTTTTTCATCATGTCCGAATACTCTTGCTGTAAGTCATCCCGTAAGAAGTTCAAGACGACACTCACGCGACCAATCAACTTTTCGGCACGTTCGATCGTGTCCTCTAAGATGAGCAGACGACGCTCTAAGTCGTTCCGGCGTTGCTGTGCCGCCATCTCTTCTTTTTGGACAAGAAAGCGTTCGAGTTGCATTTGATTTGCCCGTTCGTAGGCTTCGCGAATTTCTTGTTCACTATGTATATGAAACTTTTTACTGACTTGAACGAGCTTGGCCTTTGCAGCTTTCACGAGTCGGTCGAGTCGATCGGACTCCTCGATGTAGAACTCGATTTTATCCGTCAATTCTTTTAACTCGTTTTGAATTGCTGAATATTCAGTTGCAGAACTTTCGGTTATACGGACAATCTCCTCTTTACTTTCCGTCACCGTTTCAATCATATTTGTTATGATATGTTCTAAAGCTGTCCGATCGGTAATATGATTCACGATGCCATCCCCTAATAGTTCGGTAGTTAATCCTCATCTATTCTTATATATCGTCCCACTCTAAACAGGTTTACAGCGGACATGAGAGATTTTCTATAATTCCATTCGCTATAAATAGCGTATGTGCCTACTTGAATTCTAAAAAAAATATTTAAAAATAGAAAGGAGAATTTTCAGAAATGTCTATTGAGTCAAATTATACTATAAAACAAAGTGGAACATACGAAGTCGTTATCCAAAAATCAAAATTTATTGCTCATTTCAAACGTGTCGAAACAGAGGAAGAGGCGCAGGCGTTTATCCAAGCCACCAAGAAAGAGAATTGGAATGCAAACCATAACTGTTCCGCCTATATCATCGGGGAACGGAACGAGCACCAAAAAGCGAACGACGACGGTGAGCCGAGCGGTACGGCCGGCATGCCGATGCTCGAGGTGTTACGCAAACGCCACTTGAAAGATACGGTCGTCGTCGTGACACGTTATTTCGGTGGAATCAAGCTCGGTGGCGGCGGACTTATTCGTGCCTACGGTGGAACTGTAAGCGAAGGACTTGATGCGATCGGCATCGTCGAACGCCTACCGATGCAACAATTGACACTCACCGTCGACTATACATGGATTGGGAAAGTCGAAAACGAGTTGAGACAGTCTAGCTATCTGCTCGATGACATCATCTACGCGGACCTCGTCACGTTTCATGTCTCGGTACCCGTGGAAGAGAAAGAGGAGGCGCTCGCTTGGCTGACAGACATGACGAACGGTCAAGGTCAGCTTCAAACTCATGGGATCCGCATCATCGAACGTGATTTCAAACGCTGAAACGCCTATACTAAAAGAAACGACTGAAATGAGGAAACAACATGAAAACACCCCCACGCAAGAAAAGATCACCTTGGAAAATTGTCCTCATCGTGTTGGGTGTCGTATTGCTCATCGGTGGTTCCGCTTTCGGCTATTTTGTCTTCAAAGCGAATGAAACCGCCGAAAACGCGAACAAGGCGTTGGAACGTGGCGACAAGTCAGAACGTCGCGACGAGACCATCGACTTGACGAAAGATCACTTTTCCGTCCTGTTAGCAGGAGTCGATGGCGGCGCCTCGCTCGAGGAAGGACGGACTGATTCGCTCATGGTCGCCACGTTCAACAAGGAATCGCGGCAAGTGACGCTCGTCAGCATCCCACGCGACTCATATGTCGACATCATCATCGACGATGAGGATCCGTTCAAAGACAAGATCAACCATGCTTACGCTTACGGAGGCATTGACACGACCATCGCGACCGTCGAGAACCTGCTCGACATCCCAATCGATTACTATGCGACCATCAACTTTGATGGAATCGAAGATTTGGTCGATGCGGTCGGTGGCGTCGAGATCGATGTCCTCATCCCCATCTCTGGAAAAGCGACCGGAAATGTCGAGCTAGAGCCTGGCGTTCAAGTCTTGAACGGAAAAGAAGCACTTGCCTATGCCCGGATGCGGAAGCAAGACCCTGCCGGCGACATCGGTCGAGCCGGTCGACAACAGCAAGTTATCGAGGCCATCATCAATGAGGCGACGACCATCAACTCGTTTACGAAGCTGAACCGGATCATGAATGCTGTCGGCGAGAACATCCGGACGAACATGACGTTGTCAGAGGCCTCACAACTTCAGCCTTACGCAAAATCGCTGAAGTCGTTCAACCGCGAAACACTTGAAGGGACGGACCTGACGCTGAACGGGGTCTACTATTATGAAATCGACCCGGCTGACCTTCGTGACGCCCAGGCCCTTCTCCAGACGGAGCTCGGCATGCCCGTTACAGCGGATGAACCATCAACTGACGAAACAGACGATACGATGACTGAGACAATCACTTACTAAAACAATAATAGCCAGTATCGCGCGGCGATACTGGCTATTTTTTAGGTTCGCGGTCGACCGAGCAGTCGTCGGGACGTGCGAATAATCGGTTTATAATTTGGATGAATCAGTTCGGTTGATTCCACGATCAATTCAATGACAATCAACACGACGATGAACGTGATGACCGCACCGAGCATCGTCGTCTTGGCGAACAAGATGGATGAGATGCCAAAGAACAAGGTCATCCCGTACATGAGCAAGACGGCTTGCCGTGTCGTGAAGCCCATATCGATCAACTGATGATGCATATGCGATTTATCCGGCGACATCGGCGGTCGCCCTTGGACGAGCCGGCGCACGATGGCGAAAATTGTATCCGAGATCGGCAACCCGAGCAAGAGGACCGGGACGACGAGCGAGAACAATGTCACGTTCTTAAACCCGATGAGCGAGAAGACGGCGAGCATGTACCCGAGGAACAGTGCTCCCGTATCGCCCATAAAGATTTTCGCCGGATAAAAATTATGAACGAGAAACCCGAGCGTACTCGCAAGAAGCAAGAGCGCCATCATCGTCAAATAGACGTTCCCCTGAATGATGGCTAACACGGCAATCGTCCCGAGGGCGATGCTCGACACACCGGCGGCGAGACCATCGAGACCATCAATCAAGTTGATGGCATTCGTGATCCCAATCAGCCAAAGGACGGTGATCGGGATGCTCCATGACCCGAGGTAGAGTTGCTGGTCGAACGGAAGATTGATGAGTTCAATTCGCATCCCCGAGTTCAAGACAACGACCGTCGCAATCATCTGTCCCATCAACTTGACACGGGCTGATAACTGGAACCGGTCATCGATCAGTCCGGTAAGGAGAATGACGACAGCGCCAATCAAGATAGCGTCGTTATATCGACTCGTCGGAAGCAGCAAGGCGTAGCCGATGAAAAATGCGATAAAAATCGCGAGACCCCCGATTCGTGGCATCGTCCGTAAATGTACTTTTCGTGCGTTCGGATGATCGACTGCACCGATGAAAAATGCGAATCGACGAACGAGCGGTGTAATCAAGATGGCCATCACAAAACTGACCAACATGGCAATCCATAGCATGGGCCGACAGTTCCTCTCTCAAAAAAATAGACTCTGGCGAATTATATCACATTTTGAATCGAGGAGTGGATATCAGTCCGTTTACAATAAAAGCCGATGAGGCGTTCCCCATCAGCTCTGGATCATGAAAGTGTCGCTGCCACTTCTTCTGTCGGTTCGTATGTATACAAGCCGCGACCAATTTTTTTGATTTCCGGGTTGACCCCTTCAATTTTCACCATCAATTGGTAAATGTTGCTGATGTGATGACGGTAACGAAGTTCAAGTTCCATTTGAATATCACGCACGCTCATCGTCTGACGCTCTTTCAGTAGATCCGTCACTTGATGAACGTACACCTCGAGCGGATAACGCTGGTTCACACGGCGCGGACGTAGGCGTTTTGACGCATCAGTCATGGAGTCCTTATCTTCTCTATCTCGACTCAATTCCGCAATCAAATACTCGGCACGTCGTTGCAATTGGCGATACGACTCCTCAATTTCCATCAATTCTCGATAAATGTGGTCATTGACATTCGTAGATTCCATACACAAATCCCCTTCTACATCCAATTATAATTTGGAATTCCCTAATTTAAATCAGTAATTCCTAATAATCCCTCTATATCTTCTATAAAAGTGTAACGGATTTGTAATGTGTTTGTCATCTCTTTTTGGGCAATTCTGTCTATTTAGGACTTTTGACTCAAAAAAGACGACGACTGTTCGGGGCAGTCGCCGTCTCACGGAAGATGATTGTAGTCATTTACACGTGAACGCGTTCGAGGATGCGTTCAAGTGACAGTTCGTCAGTAGAAGCGACGATGAGGTCTGCATGACCAAGCATCGATTCTTCTCCGACGGCGACAGCAAACATATTTGCCGCTTTGATTGCAGTTACACCGGCAGCCGCGTCTTCAACGCCGATGGCGAGTTCGGGTTTCACGCCAAGGGCAGAAGCGGCCTTCAAAAACACTTCGGGGTGTGGTTTTGATTGGGCGACAGTTGCTG
Organism: Exiguobacterium sp. s132; assembly: GCF_018617235.1. GTDB lineage: Bacteria > Bacillota > Bacilli > Exiguobacteriales > Exiguobacteriaceae > Exiguobacterium > Exiguobacterium profundum. The sequence continues at coordinate 1,481,799 of NZ_JACSJU010000001.1, forward strand.
CGTCGACAATATGGTCGAAGTAATGTCGGACCCCAAGTGCGTCAACGACCGCAAATGCGTTCTTTGAAGCAGAAGCCATTCCGATTTTGAGTCCCGCCTCTTTGATTTCATCGAGGAATGAAACGATACCAGGAAGAAGATCGTCGGATGAGATATGTTGAATAAGTTCAACGTAGTGCTCGTTTTTCTTTTGTGCGAGTTCTGCTTTCTCTTCCGGTGTGAAATCGTTTTGTTTACCGCCGAGCGTAAGGATCCGCTCAAGCGACTCAGTCCGACTCACGCCTTTGAGCGTTTCGTTGAATTCGCGGTCAAATGGAATTCCGAGCTCTTCACCGAGCTGCTTCCAAGCGAGGTAATGGTACTCTGCCGTGTCAGTGATGACACCGTCCAAATCGAAAATCACTGCTTCAATCGTTGACATACATGCTTTCCGCCTTTCCTTCAAATGCTTGTGTCGTCAGACTACATTTAGGGAACTTGACAAGTACCCGTCGCACGTTTGGTCAATGATGCAAACGGTTGCACTTGTTCGATTTCTATTATAAATGAAAACGTTCTCTTGATGCAACCGTTTTCGCAAAAATCAAAAAAGAGAAGAGCATGCGCTCTCCCCTTCCTTATTACAGCTGAATGCCGACCACTTTGACGTTCACAGAACGTGGTGTCATCGCAAGCATCGTGTCCATATCTTGCGTGATGCGCTCTTGGACGGCCGTCACCGTTTTGATGATCGACTGTCCGTACGCGATATAAAGCGATAGGTTGATGGTGATGCCTTCGTCCGACTCATCGACTTTCACATGTTTCATGAGCGCACGCTCTGACAATTTCGTATCTTCTTGCGTGAACGAGACGTGTTTCGTTTCTTTGACCGCGACCGCGGCGATCATTTCAACGACGTGACGTGATACGTTCACGTCGCCTTCTGTGCTGTGCATTCCATTTTCGTATGGCATAGGGTCACTTCCTTAACTCTAGTTTCGTTTCTTCTTAATAAAGTGTAGCGGAAATGAAGCGTTTAGAAAAGACTTTACCCTTTTACACCCTTCGTATTTTGGACTCGCTTCACGTCAATCTCGACGAGCGGACGCAAGAGACGGACCATCGGTGGACTGATAATCACGAGGACCATCACAAAGGCGACACCGAACAAGACGAGCAGTTGCATCCAAGATGTCGGCATGAACCCAGCCGGTATAAACGCCTTCCAGGCGACAACAAAGAAGACGTGGACGAGATAGACGTACAGACTATACTGCCCGGCACGCGAAAAAATCGGGAGCTGTCGTCCTGGGATGATGAGCGCGAAACTAATTGACATGAGGAGCGACACCGTATAAACAATCAAAAAGGCGAACGGTCCACTCCACATCGCCTCTGGGACGGCCGTGTCATAGGCAAAACGGAATTTGAACAAGTTCCCGATATGATAGAACGTATCGTCTTGCTGGACCCGCATCGAGACCAAGAGTCCCAGTGTGAGCGTGGTGAAGACAATCGCCCCACCGATGCGATATCGATTCCGGTGCTCGGCCCGTTTCGGTAACTCAAAGAAGTTGAGCGTATTGCGCTCGGACATCCAGTTCCCGATCAAGAAGAACGGATAGAACATGATGACTTTTCGTAACGCGAAATACCCCGTCGCCTCGGCTTGGAATCCGAACAGGAGCGCGAATAATAGTGCATATAACACGTAGCCTTTCAGTTGTGTCACATACGGGGTGATGATGTACCAGAAAATGATGGCCATCAGATACCAAAGCGCCCAGTACGGCTTCAACAAATTCAGACCTGGATTTTCAAGTGAGAAAATCGGAATCCCTTCTGTAAATGCGAACCATGACCCAAGGATGACCTGCCAAATGACATAGACCACGAATAACTGGATTACGCGCAAATAGCGGTTCTCCCGATAAAAGTAACCGCTCAACATGATGAACAACGGCATGTGGAAGGTATACAGGAAAAGATACACCCACTTTGGTAAAATATCGTCATAAGCGCCGCGGACATCGGTCAACAAGTGTCCGAAGACGACGAGTAGGACGAGCACTCCTTTAATATTGTCATACCAATAATTTCTCATAACATTCCCTCTAGTTCTCTATGATGACTGCAATGAAGCTGACCTTCATGTTTTCACGTTCTTTTTATAGACGGAATCCATGAAGGTCATGGAAAAATCCCTCACCTATCATAAGCGATTCCTCTGCTAAGTGAAATTACGTTTCAACAAAATTTTCATGTCTTCACTGTCATCATTCCCATAATTCGAGGAATACAAGCCGAAACGTCAAAAAATCCTCACGATTCAGCATGTTGTGTGCGTATTCAAATAGACGGGATTGGGTACAGTATAGTATAGTGGTGTTACCAAATATTCAGAATATTCTAATAAAGGAGGTGGAGAGAATGGCATCGATCATCCGGAATCGACATCATATGGTGCATGACCCAAAACGTTCATTCTCTAACTTCGGATTCTGGTGGTTCGTCAGCGTCTTTTCCGTCGGATTGCTCTTTGTCGCCTTCGAGTCCGTCCGCAACGGGTTCTCTGCCATTCATCCTGTCTTATCTAGCATGGCTTTCCTCGGTCTCACGTTCGTGCTCGGTGTCTGCGCTAAACTGGCTCGTGACGTCTGGTGGCTCAACTACTTGCTCGAGCGCACCCAAAACCGCTACTTATATATCGGTGGCGACACGCTCCAAAGTTGGCAGTATACGCTCGACTCGATTTGGTTGCTCACGCGCACCTCACAAAAAAAGCTCGGCCGATTGTATATCCAAATCGACCGAACTGTGCGAGCTGAGGAAGCGAAACGTTTATTCGCCGCCTATTTGATTGACCGAGGGGTCCTCGTCGTCTATTCTCGTCCGAACAAACCGAAAAAAATGGCTTGAATGAATCAGTCGAGGTATGCGGCGATCCATGTCCGTGCTGCCTCGACTTCTTCCATACGAAGTTCATGTCCCCCCGAGTGATAGAAGATCTCGACGTCCGCTCCCGCGTTTCGGAGTGTCGACGTCAGCTCTTCTGTTTCTGTTTTCGGGCAAATCGGGTCGCGTTCGCCAGCCGAGATGAACACGTTCGTTCCTAACAAGTCAGGTAGCGTCAATGAACGGTCCGGTACCATCGGGTGGAATAGGAGTGAAGCAGTGAACGCCGGATGACGGTAAAGTGCCGACCCGATTAAATTCGCCCCGTTCGAGTAGCCGAGCGGAATCATCTTATCCCGGTCGATGCCATACGTTGTCGCCGCTTCATCTAAAAAATGAAGGAAGCGCTCTGTCTGTTTCTTTAAATCTTCAAGGTCGAGCACCCCTTCCGCGTGGCGACGGAAGAAACGGGACATCCCGTTTTCAATGACATCCCCTCGAAGCGTTAAAATGTTCGCTTCGGTCGATAGTTCTTTCGCGAGCGGAATCAAATCCTGCTCGGTCCCTCCAGTTCCGTGTAATAAAATGAGTGTCGTATCTTTTGTACCTTGAATGAATTGATGAATCATATGTGTTCTCCTCTCGGTATCGTGATTGCTGGTAGTGTGCGGACGATTTTATCTCGGTTCGCTTCGAGCCATGGTGGCAAGCGCAACGTCTCACCGAGCGTGTCAACGGATTCGTCCACAGTGAATCCAGGTACGTCTGTCGCGAGTTCGTGCAGGATACGTCCGGCATCATGGAAATAGACGGAGCGGAAATAATTTCGTTCTTTCACTTCGGTCGGTCTTAACCCAAGGTCAAAGATGGCGTCTTGCCAGGTCGGATAATGGTCTCCGTCGGTAACGCGCCACGCGATGTGATGAACCGTTCCCGTTCCAGGGACCCCGTTTGGTAAAATCGTTTTCTTCACATCGATGACGTTCCCGTAATCTGCTGACCCTTTCAAACGGATCCACTCTTCATCCTCCGCGACCCGTTCAAAGCCGAACAGTTCCGTCAACAAGCGCACGGTTTCGTCCGGTGCTTTCGACAACAAAGTCGCTCCGGCGAATCCGACAATTGCTTCATGTTCTGTTATACCGGGGATGACCCAGCGTGTCTGTTTAGAGCTCGGTCGGGCGACGAGTTCGACGACGAGTCCGTCCGGGTCTTCAAATAAAAGTGATGCCTCGCTGAACCGTTCAGTGGCGACGGTCGCGATGCCGTGCTGTTGTAGTCTTTCTTCCCAGAACGGTAAACTTCCTGCCGGTACGAGATAAGTCGTCACGCCAACCTGTCCGCTCCCGACCTGCCCTTTCCCTAAGCCCGGGATTGGAAAGAACGTGATCACCGTCCCTGGTGTCCCGACTTCGTCCCCAAAATAGAGATGATACGTACCAGGGTCATCAAAGTTAACGGTCTGTTTCACGAAGCGGAGACCGAGCACCTGTCCATAAAAATCTAGCGTACGTTGCGGGTCTTGCACCATCGACGAAATGTGATGGATTCCCGTAGACTGCGTTTTCATTGTCATCCTCCTTTTATTATCTTGATTTCAAGATAAGTCATTTACCAGAAAAAGTGAAACTTTTTGCTCAAGGTGGCGTACGATAGAAGAAGAGACATTCTAAGGAGGTAATAGAATATGGCATTACATATCGAACGCGTCACCAAGGAGTTTGGTGACTTCAAAGCTGTCGACGACCTCACGTTCCGCGTCCCACAAGGGGAAATGTTTGGTTTGCTCGGTGCAAACGGTGCTGGAAAGACTACGACGTTCCGGATGATCCTCGACATCTTGAAGCCGACCGATGGGAGTATCACGTGGAACGGTAAAGCGGTCGACCATCGCATCGTCGGCTATTTGCCCGAGGAACGTGGCCTGTATCCCAAATCCCAAGTGCGTGAACAGCTCGTCTTTCTCGCAAGCCTAAAGGGCATGCGCGGGAGCGATGCCAAACGCGCGGTCAAGTCATGGCTCGAACGCCTTGAAATTCCTCAATATGAAACGATGCGCGTCGAGCAGCTATCAAAAGGGAATCAACAGAAGATTCAGCTCGTCGCCGCCCTGCTCCATAACCCGGAACTCGTCATCTTAGACGAACCGTTCAGCGGCCTCGACCCGGTTAACGTTGAAATCCTGAAGCGTGAAGTTCTCGCGTTGCGTGACGCCGGGACGACCATCGTCTTCTCGAGTCATCGAATGGAGCATGTCGAAGAATTGTGTCAACACGTCGGTATCTTGAAAGGTGGCCGTGCCGTCGTGAGCGGTGATGTCCCAACAATCAAATCACGCTACGAGGAGCCTGCCCTCTTTATTGAAACGGACCAGATCCACATTCTTGAGTCGCTCCCAGTCGTGGAGACAATCGAGCCTTACAAATCCGGTCATCTAGTACGCTTACATTCTTTCGAAGATAGTGACGCCGTCCTGTCGGCACTCGTCCGTCATCAGGCGAACGTGAAGACGTTCATGCGCCAACCGGTATCGCTCAATGACATCTTCATCAAGGAGGTCGGTCAACATGTTTCATAACTTTGGACCGCTTTATGCGTTCACACTCAAATCGAGAATTCGTTCAAAAGCATTCCTCATCTCGACGGCGTTAACCATCCTGTTCATCTTCGGGTTTACGAACATCGACCGCATCATGTCTACGTTTGAGGATTCCGAGCAAGCGAGCGCACTCGTCGTGTCTGAGAACAAAGAAATCGTCGACACGATGAAATCACTCGGCTATGAAGACGTCGCCTCTAGCGAAATTACGGAAGAAGAGGCACGGACCGGCATCAACGACGGAGAGTATGGGGTCGTCGCTTTTGTTGACGGCTATGATGCTCGCGTTATCTCCGAACGCCCGGAGCAGGAGTTCACGACCCTCTTGCAAACATCCTTACAACAGTTGCGCAATGCGGAATTGATTGAATCGTCCGATGTCGACCCGACCGTCATCGCTGCCCTCAGCGAACCGATCCAACTCGACGAGTCCTATCTCGGACGCGGTGGAGAGAACTCGGATGAGCTCCTCTCGTCTTCGGCGCTCGTTTACGTCATGTTGATGCTCCTGTACATTTCGATCATCACGTACGGATCGATGATTTCAACAGAAGTGACGACGGAGAAGTCATCGCGTGTCATGGAGCTCATCATCTCGACGACTCATCCGGTGACCCATATGCTTGCGAAAGTGACCGCTATCGGGACACTCGCCCTCATCCAAATCGGAATCTTCCTTGGGTTTGGTTATGTAAGTGCGAGTGGTAGCGAACTGGCGACGACGGTCATCGAGAACGCCGGCAACGCACGGGCTGTCATCTATCTACTCGTCTTCTTCTTGCTCGGGTACTTGTTGTACGCCTCACTCTTCGCTGTCCTCGGTTCACTTGTCAGCCGTGTCGAAGAGTCACAACAAATGGTCATGCCGGTCATCATGCTCCTCGTCGCTGCGTTCTTAGTCGCGATGTTTGGATTGAACAACCCGGATGCGACCATCGTGACCATTCTCTCGTTCGTCCCGTTCTTCGCTCCGATGCTCATGTTCCTTCGCGTCATGCTCGTCGATGTGGCCGTATGGGAAGTGGCGCTTTCGATTGGGTTACTCATCGGAACGATTGGTATCACACTGTGGATTGGCTCGAAATTCTATCGTGGCGGCGTCTTGTTCTATGGAACAAACGCTATTAAACAATGGCGACAAATATTACAAAACCGTCAATAACGTTTACAGCAAATTCGTTTTCGTTTACTCTAAAGAATGTGCAAAATGAGGAGGAAAACGAACTATGCGATCACGATTACTCGCAGCCTTAATCTTTACGTTTATGACGACGCTCACGACGTTCATCTGTTATACCGTCTTCTTAGACGCGGATGCGTTATGGCAAATTCTGCTTGCCTATGCAGGCAGTGCGTTCATCGGAACGCTCGCGTTTTGGTATCCGGTCAGCAGACGCTCTCAAACGTCCCGCTTCGGTGGCGCATGGATCGGCATCATGATTACTGCAACGACACTCATTGGCTTCACCGTCATCCGCTTCACATTCCGCGGGGACGCAGCAGCATTGCTCGACTGGCAAACGATGCTGGCGAGTCTTGCCTACACATTCGGTTATGTCGGATGGGTGCTCACAATCTTGAATATCGTGCTCGGTTTCTTACTCGCCGGCACACGTCCAAAAGTACGCTACGAAGCGCGTCCGATGCGCTGATTGAAGTGACCAGGGGATTCTCCTGGTCACTTTTTTGTGCACAAAAAAACCGTAGAATGCTCCACGGTCATTGCAATTTATACGATTTATCCACGACACCATACTCCGCGTACTGGAATGAGTTGTCTGCGAATTGGTCTGGGACAAGCCGTTCCACATAGCGTGCGAACGGGACGATGTGACGCGTCGTGTCATGTGACCGTCCGAGATCAAGCACCGCATCGACGAGCGCTTCGAGTGCATGGTGTGACGTCGGTTCCTCGTCTTCTTTGAAAATGCGATGTAACTCCTCTTCGTGCATCAAGTCAAAGATGCGCATCCGCTCTTCGAGTTGCCGTTGCATTTCTTCGACGGACTTCCCGTGCATCGCTTCTTCATAGGCGAGCTTCATCTGTTCGAGTTCCGGTACTTTTCCTCGCATGAGTACTTTGAGCGACTCTCCCGTCCAAATATGGCGGGCCAAATAGTTCGGGTCGATTTGCAAAGCGTCTGCGAGCGCCTCTATGTAAGGCATGGTCGGATAGACCTCACTCAATTCGGTACGTCGGATAAAGTACGGTGCGACACCAATCTGTTCTGCAAGCGTCTCAATCGACAATCCGGCCCGTTCCCGTAATATTCGAATCCGATCCCCGTATCCCCGGTATGGTGCATTTTTTCCATCCATCTCAATTCCCCCTTCCCTCTCTTCATTATAATTCCCGCATTCGCAAAAAAATACTCGGAAGCCTAAGCTCCCGAGTCATGGGTCGTCTTCTTATTTCTTTGTCAACTCGACGACTTCTGAAGATCCAGCTGTCACCGTGTCGCCTTCTGCGACAAGTTTGTTCACGCCGAAGCTGTCGTGGTTCGTGATGATGATCGGAGTGATTGTCGATGGCGCGTTCGCTTTGATGAAATCGAGGTCGAACGTGACGAGTGGGTCGCCTGCTTTGACAGATTGACCTTCTGTAACGTGTGTCTCGAAGCCTTCACCTTTAAGGTTTACCGTATCCAAACCGATGTGAATCAAGTATTCCGCACCGTTGTCCGCGTTGATACCGATCGCGTGTTTTGTTGGGAATACTGTCGCGATTGTTCCGCTAACCGGTGAGACGACTTTTCCTTCAGTCGGCTCGATTGCGATCCCGTCACCCATCATTTTTTGTGAGAATACTTGGTCCGGTACGTTCGTGATGTCGACGACCTTTCCTGTAAGCGGTGAAACCGCGTTGAGTTGTTCTTCTTTACCACCAAAAAGTTTTTTAAAGAATCCCATAGCTTAATCCCTCCAACATGTTCTATTGAATCGAAGTCTTCACTTTTATACCCGAAAAGCTAATACTTCAATCCCTACCCTATTAACGGTATAGTTGTAATAAGGTAGTGCGAAATCGTTTTACACATCGTAAGAATACGAGTGTGCAATCGCTTTTGCAAGCCCTTTTTACACTTTGTAAAAATTTCACACGATGGAGGCGCTTACAATGACGACTTTCACAAAATTGTCATATGAACGGCCCGACTTGGACGCTTTAAACAGCAGATTTTCGGACTATTCTGCCGAATTACAGCAAGCCAGCACACTCGAGGAAGCGAACGAACTCATTCGCCAAATCAACAAAGAACGGAACGACTTTGAGACACAAAGTCAACTCGTCGCGATCCGACATTCGGTCGACACACGCGATTCGTTTTACGAAGAAGAACAGGCATTCTTTGACGACGCACTTCCGGTCTATGAGAAGGAGATTCAAGCGTACTATCGCGTCTTGACGAACCACGAGCTTCGCACTGAACTCGAAGCGGAATGGGGCAGCCAACTGTTCTCTCTCGCCGAGCGCGCACTTGAAACGTTCGAGGAGTCACTCATCCCGAAACTGCAGGAAGAAAACCGCCTCGCGACAGCTTATCAAAAGGTCATGTCCGCTGCGCAAATCGAGTTTGACGGCAAGACACTCAACTTGTCACAGTTCGGCCCATATCTTCAATCACCAGACCGTGATGTCCGAAAAGCCGCATCTGTCGCCCGCTATACATACCTTTCTGATAACGGCGATGAGCTCGACCGCATTTATGGGGAACTCGTACGCGTCCGTACGGAAATCGCTCACGCCCTTGGCTTCCCGTCGTTCGTCGAACTCGGTTATGCACGGATGCAGCGTGTCGGTTATGACGAGTCGATGGTCGACAACTTCCGGAAACAAGTCCGTGACGTCATCGTCCCGCTCGCTTCTGCTTTGAAAGAAAAGCAGGCGAAACGAATCGGTGTCGACCACCTCTATTACTATGACGAGTCGTTCGTCTTCCCAGACGGAAACGCGACACCGCAAGGCGATGAGTCGTTCATCATCGAAGGCGGAAACAAAATGTATCGTGAACTCTCAAATGAGACGGACGAGTTCTTCCAGTACATGCAGGAACGCGGCGCCCTCGACTTGACGGCGAAACCAGGGAAATCTGGCGGCGGATACTGCACGTACTTACCGTCTGAAGGACTTCCGTTCATCTTCTCGAACTTCAACGGGACGGCAGGCGACATCGATGTTCTCACGCACGAAGTCGGTCATGCCTTCCAAGTGTATGAAAGCCGTCATTTGACGACACCGGAATACGCCTTCCCGACTTATGAGGCGTGTGAGATCCACTCGATGTCGATGGAATTCTTCTGTTGGCCATGGATGGAGCTCTTCTTCGGCGACCAAGTCGACAAGTATAAGTTCAATCATTTGGCAGGTAGCATGACGTTCCTTCCGTATGGCGTGCTCGTCGATGAGTTCCAACACGTCGTCTACCGCAACCCAGAGATGACAGCTGCCGAGCGTCGGCAGGCGTGGCGCGATTTGGAAAAGGTCTATCTCCCGCACCGTGATTATGAGACGAACGACTATCTCGAATCGGGCGCATGGTGGCACCAACAAGGTCACATCTTCCAAAGCCCGTTCTACTATATCGACTATACGCTCGCACAAGTATGTGCATTCCAGTTCTGGGTGCGCATGCATGAAGACCGCGAAGCGGCATGGAGCGATTACCTCACGCTCTGTCAAGCAGGCGGAAGCCGTTCGTTCCTCGAACTCGTCGAACTGGCAGGTCTCAAATCACCATTCGCAGACGGCGTGTTGAAAGAAACGATTGATCAAATCGAAGACTATCTCTTGAAACATCCGCTCGCGAACTAACGAGTAAGACCATCGACAAAAATCGATGGTCTTTTAGTTTGGATTGATTTCATTCTGGAGTTCGAAAGGCAAGTCCTCCAAATCGATTTGACGGCTGTCGAACAAATTGAACTGTTGCAGGCGACTTTCGAGATAGTCTTGTAAAATGCGCGCTGCCTGTTCGCCGGATAATCCGTTCAGATCCGGTACTTGTGTCACGGACAATTCAATCGCATGTAGCCCATAGTCCGGCAGGCGCGATTCAATCTCCGTAAGTTCTTCATTGGTCAGTCGTTTCCCCGTCGTCGTAACGAGAAGCAAATCATCATCTTCCTGATAGTCCTGACTGATAATGATGGCGTCTGAAAACTCTTCTTCGATGAAATTGTTTATTCCCGTCCGGACGATGCTGTCTTGAACGAGCGTCGCGGCCGAGAAGATACTTGGGACGACGATAAAGACAGACAAGGCAATGAGAAGTCGATTGATTTTTTTATGGTTCGCGTCTTGCTTCGTCAACACTTGTGAGATACCCATGAACTTGACTCCGATGAACGTCGCAATGGCGATGAACGCGCAGTTGATAACGAACAGATAACTCGACCCGATCAAATAATCGACGTTCCACGTCGCAATCGAATAGCCGACCGTACAGAGCGGGGGCATCAAGGCGGTCGCGATGGCGACACCTGGGACGATGTTATTGCTCATCTTCTTTTGCGCCCCGATGATGCCGGCGGTCCCCCCAGCGAAAGCGATGATGACATCCCAAATCGTCGGCTCCGTTCGGGCAATGATTTCATTACTCGCATAGGTAATTGGCGAGATAGCGAAATAAATGGTCGCGACGGTGAGACTGACCGCGACTTGGACCAGAAGTAAACGTACTCCCGCTCGAAGAAGTTTCATGTCATAGAGCGACAAGGCGAGACCGATACTCAAGATAGGCGTCATGAGCGGCGAAATCAACATCGCCCCGATAATGATGGGAATGGAATTCATATTCAATCCGATTGACGCGATAAAGATGGAGCACATCAAAATGACGGAATCACTCGGCCGTACTTTTAAATTCGAGTACATCTTGTCTTTGAATTCTTCAGCGGTGTACGTCTGTTCCATATAGAGTTCAGCTCCCTTGTCGTATCGATGTCATCTACACAAGCAAATCCTTCCTTTATTTACCCGAAAAAAGTGAACTAGAATCGATATGTATATTTCAAGTTTCCGCCTCTAAGCCCAACATCGCCCCTATATATTGTGATGCTGTCGTGAACGTGATAAAAGCACATAACTCGCTAATTTCTGATTCCGAAAACGTTTCTTTTAACACCTCAATGATAGAAGCTGATACTGTTCCTTTCATTTTTATGAATACTTCTGCAAACCCTACAGCAACCGTTACCTGTTCATCGAATTGAACTTGATCTGGTTTTCCCTTTGCTCGGCAATATTCACATCCATTTTGTTGCGCAAGTGTTCGACGGACTTGTTCTTTCAATTTGGGAGAAAGTTGACCAGCATTATTCAATGAATCCCCTAGTTTTGACCAATTTTCTTGAATTTCGATATTATGACCAAGTAAACGTTCAAACTTTGTCCCTCCATGCTCTGCTAACTTAATTCTTGGCATTTCCTTCACCTCCTGTACTTATATGATAAAAGGTCTTTTCATCCAACTCCATTTCATCCACAATCAAAATGTACCTATAAACATTCAATAAATAACGAAATGAGGCAAAATACCTGTCATGCTAAAAATCGATGAAATTGATCACAGACTTATCTATGAATTAGAACAAGACAGCCGTCTTTCCATGAGTGAGCTCGGACGACGTATTAAACTTTCCGCTCCTTCCGTTAACGAGCGGGTTCGACGACTAGAATCATTTGGAGTCATTAAACAATACTCGCTCGAACTTGACTATGAAAAGCTAGGGCTTCCAATTCAATGTATAGTCGAGGCAACAGTGAAGAATGGACAATACGAAGCATTTCTTCATTATTTGAAACAGCAGCCTACTGTTTCATTTTGTTATCGCATATCAGGTGATGCCTGTTACCTTATCAAAATACAGTTCTCATCTTTTTCTGCGGCTGAATCATTTATTGATGAAGTTATTCCGTATGCTCAAACAAAAACACAATTCATCTTTTCAGAAATTGACATTCAGTCAAAGTGAACATGCAAAAGGACTGGCGAAATTACCAGTCCTTTATCGTTTCAAATCACATCTAGCGGTTGTTTCGTTGTCGGTGGCGGGAACGCCTCATCGAGCGAAGCAAAATCTTCCTCACTCATGTCGAGCAAGAGCGCTGCCGCATTCTCCTCGACATGCTCGGCCTGCCCGGCTTTCGGGATGGCGATGACGTGTCCGCTCCGGATCGTCCAAGCAAGTAAGACTTGCGCGACTGAGGCACTATACGACTCCGCGATCCGATTGATCGTTTCGTTATTGAAGACCTCTTCTTTCACGTCACTTCCTTCAGCGAGTGGAGCGTATGCCATGACAGGAATCCCTTGTTCTTTTAGATAAGGAAGGAGGTCGTACTCAATCCCGCGACTGCCAAGATGATAGAGCACTTGATTGACCGCGCACTTGTCTCCATTCGGTAGCGACAGCAATTCCTTCATATCGTCCACGTCGAAGTTCGAGACTCCCCATGCCCGAATCTTTCCGTCCGCTTTAAGCTGTTCCATCCCTTGAATCGTCTCCTCGAGCGGGGCATCGCCTCGCCAATGGAGTAAGTAAAGATCCAGGTAGTCCGTCCCGAGTCGTTCGAGCGACGCATCACATGCGCTGACGAGTTTGTCGCCACACGCATTGTATGGATACACTTTCGAGACGAGAAAGACATCTTCGCGTCGGTCTTGGATTGCTTCCCCTACCAACTTCTCAGACTCCCCTTCCCCATACATTTCCGCCGTGTCGATGACGTGGAGTCCGCAGTCGATTCCTGTCCGAAGTGCCTCAACCTCGGCATCATGCTTCGATTTGTCTTCCCCCATGCGCCATGTACCTTGTCCGAGTGCGCGCATCTCGCGCCCGTCTTTCAATTTGACGACGTTTTGCTTCAAAGCTGCAAGTAATAAAGAATGTGGTAGTCGTTGATTCATAACGTTTCCTCCTTTGTCCATGCTTCATGTAGTGGACCCGTCGTCCCGAAGACGGGGTCAAACTTCGGTTTTTCGACTTGTTCGATTCGCTTTACGTTGTCCGGTCGTTCTTCGGTCTTTCCTGTCAACGTGTCATAGTCACGACCGTCCGGGTATGCCCCGACCACTTGAAAATCTTCGCTCGCCTCGATGCGACGATGTCCCGTTCCCGCCGGTAAGACGAGGACATCACCTAGGCGGACGCGGACGAGGTCACCGTTCGTCCCTCCGAGTTGAAGCGTCGCTTCACCTTGTAATATGCCCAATACTTCATGCGTGTTGCTGTGATAGTGATGATAGTCGAACACCCCGTTCACCCAACTGTTCGTCCATTCATTATGGGCAAACGTCTCTCGCATCCCGCTCGGGTCATCAAAGACGCCACGATAGAGGAGCGCCGGATAATCCGGATGGTTGGGAATGGAGCCGTCATCTGTAAACAAAAAAGTTTTCACGTCCATCCTAATTCCCTCCTTGTCTCTGTCCCTGTACCCGACTTGTCACTACGAAAAACGGTCGTCCGTATTGGACGACCGTGATGGTTATGAAATGACCTCTTCACCGGACTGATCGATATGGCACTCGCCCCAGGCGCACATGGCGTCCAAGATTGGCTTGAGTGACCATCCGTACTCTGAGAGTGAGTAAATGACTTTCGGCGGAACTTGCTCGAACACCGTACGAACGACGACACCATCCGCTTCGAGCTCACGCAATTGTTGGGTGAGCATTTTTTGCGTGATGTTCGGCATGAGTTTACGCAGTTCACTCGTCCGTCGCTCCCCTTTAATCAAGTGACACATGATGACGACTTTCCACTTACCGCCGATGACGTCAAGTGTCGCTTCGACCGGAATATTATATGGCATTTCGTTTCCTCCATTTCTTACATAGGCACTTTTTGGTGCCTACCGCACTAAAAAGTACGTACTTCTCAAACTGTTTTCATGCACTTATGATAGCAACTGTAGCAAATCTATACAAGTTCATTTCGCTTGTAACATCCCCTTGAGACGGTAAGGTACTTTTTCGACCGTACTGAACAATAGAGGAAAGTGAGATGTCTTTGCTATCCGGAGACGAAGGGCCCTCGTCTTCCACACTATTCATTTATTTTAGGAGGAACTACTCATGAATCAACCGTACACACAACCTGTCGAAGAACAGGCACCTAAAAATGGAGGGTTGGCATTACTCGCCCTCGCGATCAGCGCTTTCGGCATCGGAACGACCGAGTTCGTCCCGGTCGGTCTCCTCGCATCGATCGCAAGTGATTTAAACATCGGCATCACTCTCGCGGGTCTCATTATCTCGGGTTACGCGATCGGCGTAGCCGTCGGTGCACCGATTTTGACGGCACTGACGAACCGGATGAACCGCAAGACGTTACTCATGGCACTCATGGTCGTCTTCATCGGCGGAAACTTGGTCTCGGCCATGTCGACCACCTTTGAACTTTTGATTGTCGCCCGATTTATCACCGCATTCTCGCATGGTGTCTTCTTCTCCATCGGGGCAACGATTGCTGTTCAACTCGTACCACCACATAAAAAAGCGAGTGCCATCGCACTCATGTTCACAGGTTTAACTGTCGCAACCGTTACAGGAGTCCCACTCGGTACTTTCATCGGACAAGCGTTCGGATGGCGCGCCACATTCTTCGCCGTCGCAGCACTCGGTGTCATTTCAATCATCGCAAGCTTCTTCTTGATCCCGAAAGATTTGAAACAGTCACCACCTGCGAAATTCTCAGATATGAAGAAACTGCTCACAAACGGTCGTCTCATGCTCGGATTCTTGATTACAACACTCGGTTACGGCGGAACGTTCGTCGCCTTCACGTACTTGACACCCATCATGCAAGACGTGACAAAGATCAGCCCGAGCTTGATCAGTGTCGTCTTACTCGTTTACGGAATCGCAGTCGCCATCGGGAACGCGGTCGGTGGAAAGCTCGCCAACGAAAATCCAGCGAAAGCATTGTTCTATATGTTCATCGTTCACGCAGCGGTCATGAGCATCATGTCGTTCATGATTCCGTTCAAAGTGGCAGGTTTGATTGCCATCGTCTTGATGGGACTCCTCGCCTTCATGAACGTGCCTGGACTTCAACTGTATATCGTGCAATTGGCTGAAAAATATGTACCTGCCGCTGTCGATGTCGCATCCGCACTCAACATCGCGGCCTTCAACATCGGGATTGCCCTCGGCGCAACAATCGGTGGACTCGTCACCGATTCAATCGGACTTGTGCATACCCCTTGGGTCGGTGGCATCATGGTCATCATCGCCGTCATCTTGACAGCCATTTCACGTCGTTTGGAAGCAAACTAAGGAGGCGCTTATGTTCAACAATCATAGAAGCTACAACCGGATGTACCGGGAGGGCGAGCTCACGCTCGGCCTCCACATTCCTTTAGAGAATTTTAAAATGCGTACCCCGATCCTCGAGCGTCAAGTCGAGCTTGCCCAAAAGGCAGACGATTACGGCTTCACGGCTCTTTGGTTACGGGATGTCCTACTAAAAGACCCGAACTTTTTAGACCCGGCTGTCGGTCAAATTTACGATATGCTAATCTACGGAACACATTTACTTGGTCAAACGAAAAACATTGCGCTCGGTACGTCCGCGCTCGTCTTGCCACTCCGTCACCCCCTTCGTTCGGCGAAGGAAGTCGCAACGATTGAAGCATTGTTCCCAGAACGATTGATTCTCGGGATCTCTTCAGGTGACCGTCGTGCCGATTTCAAAGGGCTCGGAGTCGATCACCCGACACGTGGCGACCAGTTCAAAGAATCGCTTCGTGTCATGGAGCATGCGCTCTATAACAACTATCCAACTATTGAATCACCTTATGGGGAGGTGGAACAGGCAACGCTCGTACCGCGTCCGAAGAAGCGGATCCCGACGATGATCACCGGGTTCGCACAACAAGACATGGACTGGCTTGGGGCGAACGGAGACGGGTGGATGTACTACCCGCAGTCACCTTTCGCACAACAGCAAGTGCTCGACGCGTGGCGTGCGAGCGGTGAAGCGCATGGTCGTGCCTTCCGTCCCTTCTCGATGCCGATGCATCTTGATTTGACGCACGACCCAGACGAGCCACCGACACCGATTCGTCTCGGATTCCGACTCGGTCGCAACCACTTGATCAAGTTGCTTGAAGCGTATCGTGCCATCGGCGTGAACCACCTCTTCTTCGCTCTCTTCGACGGAGAACGTCCAGCCGAAGAAGTCATCGATGAATTAGGTGAATATGTACTTCCACATTTTCCACCACTTGATTGAGGTTTGCCCTACTCCTATTTTTAAAAACGAAGCTGAAAGAAACGTAAAACAAGCCAGAACCGTAAGTCGGTTCTGGCTTGTTCATTATCGGACTTCATTCTCCAATTGTTTCAACTTTGTCGAGTAATACTCGATGATGTCACGGCGTCGGATGATGCCGATGAAATACTTCCCATCATCGACGACCGGCACGAAGTTTTGGTCCGTGATCGCATCGACGAGCTCTTCAATTTGTGCCGTAATCGAGACCGGCTTATAGCGAACGCGTTGCTTGATGTCTTTTAGACGTGTCCGGAGCACTTTTTCATAGTCTTCTTCCCCGCGAAGCTGTTCTGCGAGTGCCCAGAGTAAATCCCCCTCTGTCATCGTCCCGGCGTAAAATCCGTTCTCCGAAACGAGTGGGACAGACGTGAATCGATGATGCTTCATCTTTTCAAGTGCTTGTCGTACCGTTGATTCGGGGTCCAAATATTTGACGTCTTCTTTCGGATATAAAAAGAAAGCGATATTCATTTAAATCTCTCCTCAATCTGTTAATCCACCCCGCTATTGTACCATGAATGGTAGGACAGGTTGAACTAAATCCATGTTCTAATCTAGTTTCATCCCCCTTTCTCCAAAACAACACAAAAAAACATCGTGACTCTAGTCACAGCGATGTTTCAGTGATTCAAAAAATGGAAGGGAACTCCAATTGAATTATACCCGTTTTTGTTGGTTCTTACCCTTATCGACATACAAAAAGCCCCCGATTCGGAGGCCATCGATTATTGAACAAACTGCAACAACGTATCGTTAAATTTCTCTCGTTCATCCAGCACCGTACCGTGTCCACTCTCTTCAAAGCGCTCGATTCGCGCGTTCGAGATGCCTTGTTCCATCTGCTCGGCGAATGCGAAAGGACAGATCTTGTCATGCACCCCATGGATGATCAACGTCTCGACATCAATTTTCGGCAAGGCATCTCGCAAATCTTCGTCACGTAACGCCTGTGCCGAGGCAATCGTCCCATGGCTCGACGCGACGAGCGCGAGATGGTGGAACCAGTTTTGCATCGGTTTCGAATGTTCTTTCTCGAAGAAGATTTCTCCGAACCCTTCGAGCATCTTCGGTCGGTCGGCCCGTGTATCGTCAATCAACGCGTCGACTTCGTCCGTTGTCATTCCATATGGATAATCTGCACGCTGTGTGAAGATTGGTGCCGCGGCTCCGGCCAAGACCAATTTGTTGAGTCCATCCTCTTTATAGTCGGCTGCGTAGCGAACTGCAATCGCCCCACCCATTGAAAAACCGACGAGCGTGAAGTTTTTTAAGCCAAGTCCGTAGACGACCATATGCACATCAGACGCCATTGTCTCATAGTCATAACCTGTCGCCGGGGCATCAGATTTCCCGTATCCTCTGAAATCAATGCCGATGTAGCGATATCCCGCTTCGACGAGCGCATTCTTCTGATACTCGAACATATTGTTGTTTGCTGGCCAG